>NZ_WWSL01000052.1:0-2767 GCF_009875845.1 Collinsella sp. BIOML-A6 | reverse complement strand
GGCTTGCCCGTATCGTAGGCAATGCGCCGAATGCTCGCCATCGAAATTTATCGATGGCCTATTTCAGACTGTAATGGGGAATCGTCTTCGCTAATTACAGCGAGTTAGCGACTCAGTGAGCTTTGGCGCGCTCTGATGCGAGCGGAAGGTGAAGCAAACTGGAACGGGTAGTAGATTCCCAGAAGCTATATGCAACGTGAGTGTCAAAGATAGCGCGTCTTAACGCATAACCCTGCATTCCTCCTTTCACCGACTGGCAAAACGATTTACACCTAATTGTCGACATTACCCACGCGATTTATCTTTGCCCCCGCATCGATCTCGCTAAACTAATAACTGTCGCTACCAGGGCATTTTCTGGTGCACATTCTATTGGCTCCTGCGAAGATCGGAGCGGGTATGTTTGCCGCCGAGTCCCACGCCAGCCGTCATCACATCGCGATCGCTGCCATGGCCTGCCTATGCGTTTTGCTGGGCGGGCCTTCCTATGCCGCGGGCGCGGAGAGCCTGTTCATCGCGGGCGCGACGTACTGCGAGCCGGGCGTGTCGGGCCCCGGCTGGGCCTGGACCGATGCCGGCCATCTGGAGCTTGACGGCTACGCGGGCGACGCCATCGGCGCCGACGGCGACCTGGTCGTGACGCTTGCCGGGCGCAACTCGGTGACCGAGTCGCATGCGCCCGATGCGGACATCTCGCAGTGCGGCATGGAGGTGTGGGGCGACCTGACGCTCCGCGGCACCGGGTCCCTGGCGGCATCGGGCTCGCAGTGCGCGATCCACGTCTCGAGGGCGCTCGCGGTGGAGGGCTGCGCCGTCGCCGTTGGTGCCGCGCCCGCCGCCGGCGCGCATGCCTACGGCGTGTACCTGCAGGGCGCGGGCACGGGCGTCGGCTCGGCCGGGTGCACGCTTTCCGTCGATGGTTCGTGGCTCGATGCGGCCGGCACCGATGGCGGTGTCGCATGCACGGGCGGGTCTCTTGTGTCCGCGCGGTTTGTGACGCCCGTGGGCGGGGCCTTCGGTGCCGGCGGCGTGGTGGACGCCTCCGGGGGCATGGCTCCGCATGTGGTGGTTGAGCCCGAGGGCGCCACGGCGCCGGCGGGGGAGACCGACGGCGCGGGCGAGCCGGCTGGTGGTGCCGGCCCCACCGTTGAGCAGCCCGGTGCCGGGCCCGCGACGGGCCCCGTCCCGAAGCCCGCGACCACAACGCCCAAGACGACCACGACAAGCAAGACGACCGTGACCAAGGCCACGGCGCCCACGCCATCCAAGGCCAAGACTGCTAGCGCCGCCACCGCCACGCTCCCCAAGACCGCCGACAGCAACTGGCCCGCCGCCTCATTAGCGCTATTCCTGCTGGGAACAGCGATTCTAGGTAGGCCAAAGCGCAAGGGCGATTGACCGAGCTGCCATGCACTTTCTAGGTAGGGGCAATTGCGACGTGTATGCCGCAAAGTAGGGGCGCACGCGGCGCACAAGAAAGGCGAGAAAGCCCCGGCAAGCTTGACGGACGGCCGAGCATGTGGTACTTTCACGAATACACTGATACGGCTTGGGTACTCTACGGAGCCCAAGACTGAGGAAGGTCGTTCGCCACGAGGCGGGCGGCCTTCTCTCATTTCAGAGAGGAGCCGGCATGGCCCGCAAGCCGTTCAAGACCCTCGAAGAGCAGGTGGCCATCCTCGAGTCCAGGGGGCTCTCCATGCCGGAGTACGCCGCCTACGCCCTCCTCGGCGAGGACTACTATTGCGTTGTCAACGGGTACAAGGAGCCGTTCCTCGACAAGGAGGCCAGCGCCGAGGCGGGTCACGACGTCTACGCCGAGGGAACGGGATTCGGAGACCTCTACGGCCTTTTCCTCTTCGACCGCGACCTGCGCAACCTTACCTTCAAGTACCTCCTCAAGGCGGAGGCCCGCGTGCGCTCGGTCGCCGCCTACACCTTTTCGGAGGCCTATCGGGAGCTCGATGCCTACCTGAAAATCGCCAACTACACCGATGCCAAGGACTACATGGTGGGGCCGAGCCATTACGACGAGGACCTGGCCGGGCTCATCGCCCTGCGCACCCTCGTGGACTTCCGCAACATCTGCGCCCGCGACGAGCGGCTTTGGTGCGCCAGGGTCGGGCCCGTGAGGGACGAGGACTTCTCGACAATGGTGGCCAAGCTGGCTCTCATCCTCGACTCCGAGACGATCAGCTCCTTCAAGTCCGAGCTCGCGTCCCTTGTCGGGGGCTACGCCGCCGAGAGCCAAAGGCTGGGCGAGGTGCTCTACAACTCTGACCTCGGTGTTCCTAGACCGGAAGACGACAAGTGAATCGCAATTTGCTCCCTGGTCAAAAGGTCGCGCGTCTTTCTCGCGTCGGGTATGCGGGCCAGAGGGCCGCTGCCGCCTTTGAGCACGAACCGCTCCCCGACGCCGGCGAACACGCGGCAGAGGAACCGGTCGCGCAGCATCTAACGATAGGCGTTACCGGCCACCCGACCCGACCCCCGTATCGCCTTCTTGGCGGCGCGATCGAAGCGCGTCGGCCCGGCCGGGCGCGGGCTGTCCGTCGACGCCTCGCGGCTCGATGCGGCCGGTGCCGATGGCGGCGTCGCATGCACGTGCGGGTCGCTTATGTCCGCGCGATTTGTGACGCCAGTGGGCGGGGCCTTCGGCGCCGGCGGGGTGGTGGATGCCCCAGGGGCCATGGCGCCGCATGTGGTGATCGAGTCCGAGGGCGCCGCGGCGCCGGCGGGGGAGGCCGACGGGCGCGAGGTGCCCGGT
>NZ_WWSL01000058.1:0-1056 GCF_009875845.1 Collinsella sp. BIOML-A6 | reverse complement strand
CTGGTCTCGCCGTCGCGCTCGCCGAGCAGCGCCGCGATGGCGCCCTCGTCGGCGAACTCGCTCCCGTTGTCGGTGAGCACGGCGCCGAAGGCGCGCCTCGCGCCGTCCTCGCCGAGGACCCCGCGCAGGGACGAGAGCGCCGCGAGGACCGAGGCGCACGCGCCGTCCGGCAGCGGCAGCGCCAGCTGGAAGCGGCTCGGGCGGTGCAGGAGCGTGAGGAGCCTGGCGGAGTCGCCCCTGGCGCCCTCGACGGTGTCCATCTCCCAGGCCGCGGCGCAGGCGTCCTCGCCGAGCGCGAGGAACGCCGCGTGCGACCTGCGGGCCGAGTGGTGCGTCGCCCCCCTCGGGGCCCGGTGCGACCTCGGCCTGTAGCCGACCTTGCGCCTGAGCTCCATGTTCGTCATGCCGTCGTAGCCGGCGTCCACCCACCTGTATACGGTGGAGGCGCTGAGGCCGGGGGTCGTCGCCGCTATCTGCTGCGGGGAGAGCCCGCGCGCGAGGCCGCCCCTGATGGCCGCGAGCTTGGCGGCGGCGCCCTCCTCGGTCTCGTCTATCCCGGATCTGCTCGACGAGAGCTCGGCGTCGGCTGCCTCCTGCGCCCTCCTGGCGCTGTAGAACACCCTGGGCCTCCTCGAGCAGCCGTAGCCCCTCCTGTGCGAGCAGCCGTTGCAGCACCTCGGCCATGCGGCGAGCCTGGGGCAGGCCCCCGAGAGGTCCTCGGGCGCGGGCTCGCCGTAGCGCGAGCGCGGCGCGGTGACGTAGCGGTGCGCCGCCACCTCCCTGGTCACGGTCGAGGGCGACCTGCCGAGCTCCGCGGCGATCTCGCGGGCGCTTCGGTTGCGGTCGAGCATTCTCTCGATCGCGTTCCTCTCGTGCCTCGTGAGCCTCCCGTACGACCTTCCGGACGGTCTCGGTCTGGACATGCCGGCCTCCCTCCATCGAGGGCCGGGGGATTCCGGCCCCTCTGGGGTTGCCTACCCGGATTCGCGCCTCAGGACTCAGCGCAACGCGTTGCGCTGAGTCCTGAGGCTGTTGCAATGAAAATGACAATCAAGG
>NZ_WWSL01000051.1:0-3565 GCF_009875845.1 Collinsella sp. BIOML-A6 | reverse complement strand
AGGTATCGGGTTCCCACATTCATCCGCACATGTGCGGATGAATGTGGGAGGTGTTCGGATAAAGTTGATAATCAAGGATTTTGGACTTGCTTCAAAATTTGTAAAAAAGTCTTGCACAAGTCTAAAGTTTCGGGTTAATATACTCCCTGTTGCGAGCGAGAGCACAGCAACAAGCAAAAGCTTCGGGACGTGGCGCAGCTTGGTAGCGCACTTGACTGGGGGTCAAGGGGTCGCTGGTTCGAATCCAGTCGTCCCGACCAGAAGTTAGCAGGTCAGGCACCTAGTGCCTGACCTTTTTTGTTTTAAGCAATTGCTTTATTTTCAGTAAGCAACAGGGTGCCAAAAATCTACCTACGCGATAATCGCCTTTTGCGGCTACTTGCGCGTTTTGCACGTGCTTGGGCCGATTTATTAACGCGAAATGATTCTACATACGCGCCTCAGGTACACGCCGAGAACGGGCTGCATTTATCGCGGCGATTTACACAGATATAGCGACTGTAACGAACAAGCGTGTCGCTGTATTTATTCCAGTAGTTCACTGGATCAGTCGACAAGTGGGCTGTTGCAACGAAACGCCAAGCAGGATGGGCTCTATACGAGTGCACCGCAGAGGTAATGGCGAGGGGAGGGCGGCAGGCGCTCTGAGAGCCGCTGTATGACCCCATGTCTCCTTAACTCGATAATTTGTGTTTCAAGCCACGAATCGATCGAGCAATTGCCAAAAGGAAGGCCCATGTAGGATTGCACGGGCCTTACATCAGATCAAATTTGAGCTAGAAGCACCAAGCGGGGCAGACGCAACACCATCTCGTCGCGGCCTCGGCGAGCGACATATCGCAGTCGAGGTAGACATCGAGGAAGTCGTCAGATCCCGCACAGGGGGACCGCGATGGTGGCCACCGCGCCGCCCGAGGGGCTGTTGGCAAGCGAGACGGAGCCCCCGTGGGCGCTCGCGGCCTCGGAGGCGACATGGAGGCCGAGCCCGTAGTGGCGGTCTCCGTCGCGCGAGGAGCGGGAGGAGTCGTCTGTGAAGAGGCGCTCGCAGCCGCGTTCGAGGGCGGCGGGAGAAAAGCCCGGTCCGTCGTCGACGACCTCGATGACGAGGCGCCCTCCCGCGATGTCGCAGGAGACAGCCACGCGCGAGCGAGCGTGCTCGGCGGCGTTGACCACGAGGTTCGCGGCGGCTCGCGCCAGGGTAGTTCGGTCGAGCGGGGCCTCGGGAGCGCCCGCGACAGCGGGGCCCGTGGCCGCGTCGAGCGTCACGCCTCGCGCCCGGGCGATCTGGGCGGCCTCGGCGAGAACCTGCTCGCAGAGCTCGGCCGGCCGCATGGGGGCCCTCTCCGCCCCGCCGGACCCGCGCGAGGCCTCGATGAGCAGGCGCACGTAGCCGTCGAGCCTTTCGACACCGCCGGCTATGTCGCGCGCGGCGGCCGAGAGGTCGGCGTCATTCTCGTCTTCCAGCTCCTCCGCCACGAAGTCGGCGTTTGCGCGCAGCACGGTGAGCGGCGTCTTGAGGTCGTGGGCGAGTGACGCCATCTGCTCGCGCTGCCCCCGCTCCGCGGCCCAGCGGGCCTCGAGCGACTCGGCGAGGGAGACCCGCATGGCGTCCATCGCGGCGAGGACGTCGTTCACCTCGCGCACGTTGGTGCTGCCGACCGCGAAGTCGAGCTCCCCCGCGCCGACGCGCCCCGCCGCCTCCGCGAGCGGCGCCATCTTGCGCGAGATCACGCGGCTCGCGCGGCGCGCCACGAGCGCGAGCGCGAGCGCGCTTCCCGCCGTGGCGCCGACGAGCATGAGGTTCTGCGGGTTGGGAAGCAGGCCGGCGAGGTCGCGCGAGACCCACTGCGGCAGGTACTCGCTGACGAGTGCGCAGGCCCCGCCGCCCTTGAGCGGGAACGCGGCGTAGGTGAGGCCCGAACCCCCGCCCTCGATCTCCACTGTGCCCGGATCCGCGGCGAGTGCCGTACGGGCCATTTCCGTCGCGTCCTCGAGCCGCGTGCTCTCGAGGTCTGTCATCAGCACGTTTCCGTCCTTGTTCAGGATGAGGTAGCGGTACGCCGTCGGCACGTCCTGCTGCCCGCAGACGCCGTCGCGTGCCAGGCCCTCCGCGACCTCGCGCGCATTGGCCGGCCCCCAGCTTGCCTCGTAGACGAAGCCCGCGTTGATCGCCACGGAGAGCACCATGAACGAGGCGAGCCACGCCATGGCGACCGCCGCGAACGCGTAGACGAAGTAGCGCGCGATGACGAAGGAGAGCGGCATGCCCCCGCGACCTCGCGCCCCGACCCTCAGAGCTGCCACTTGTACCCCATCCCCCAGACGGTCGCGATCGGATCGGCGCCGGCCTCGGAGAGTTTCCTCCGGGCGCGGCTGACCTGCATGGATATGGCCGCGTCGTCGGCGTCGCTCTCCCAGCCGAGCACCGCCTCGCGGATCTGCGCGCGGCTCATGACCTGTCCGGGGTGGCGCGCGAGGTACTCGCAGATGGCGTACTCGGTGGGCGTGAGCGGCACGGTCTCGCCGCCCACGACGAGGTCGCGCGCCCCGAGGTCGATCCGCACCTCCCCGAAGGAGAGGGCGTGCGAGCGCGGCCGGCGCTCACGGCGTAGATGGGCCGCGACCTTGGCGCGCAGTTCCGCGGCCCCGAAGGGCTTGCGGACGTAGTCGTCGGCGCCCAGGCCGTAGGCGGCCACGGCGTCCTCCTCGGCCACGCGCGCGGTCAGGAAGACGATGGGCCCGTCGAAGTCCGGGCGGATCTGCCGCACGAGCTCGAAGCCGTCGAGCCCCGGCATCATGACGTCGCAGAGCACGAGGTCGAAGCGCGAGAGGTCCATCCCCGGGACCGCCGTCGGGTCCGCCTCCCTGACGACCTCATGGCCGTCGCGGCCGAGGACGCGCGCGAGCGCGTCGAGGATCGCCCGCTCATCATCCACTGCCAGTATCCTCGCCATGTTGACCTCCTGAAACTCTCGTCGGAATTGTACTAGCGCCGCACTCAGCGGTCCAGAGCCCTGCGCGCAGCCGCGGGTGCCTCGACCGCGTCGAGCAGGGCATTCCCGCCCAGGACGAGCGATGCGGAGAGGAGGACGAGCATGGCGGCGAGCGGCTTCCTACGCATCTACCCTCCCGTCCTCGAAGCGGCAGAACCAGGCGAGAAGGACGGCGTCGGCTGCCAGGGTGAGAACGAGGCTAGCGAGCGCAGTCGTGAGGAGAGGGCCCGCCGCGCGTGCGGCGTCGATGAAGGCCTCCACCCCGAGCGACCCCAGGCGCGCGGGCCAGGCGAGCGGCACCCAGCTCAGGGGCGTCACCAGGGCACCGGTGAGCTCGCCCGTCATGAGGCCGTGCGCAAGTCCGCCCACCGAGAAGAACGCGAGGAGCATACCCGCCGCGCCGGCGCCGATGGCGGCGTTGCGGCCGAGGCGCAGAGCCATGCCGAGCCCCAGCGCGTAGAGGGGCAGGCTGCCTAGCACGATGCCAGCCCAGGCGGTCGCAAGCGGAGCGGGCCCCAGCGGCAGGCGCCCGGCAACGGCGAGCACCGCCCCGAACACGCCGAGCGCCACGG
>NZ_WWSL01000050.1:0-5197 GCF_009875845.1 Collinsella sp. BIOML-A6 | reverse complement strand
CGCAATCCGTGAACGAGGTCTCCGTAGATCCGCTGCGCGGAACTACTCCGCCCCCGTGGTCACGCATTGCTACATTGACCCGCCTACTCGAACCGGGCGCACCAGCTTCGCGCTTCGGCCACGGCTGCGCCGCCGCAGTCGGGCGGCAGCTCGACCATCGGCGTGCGCAGATACTCGCGCACCTTCGGTCGTGAACGCCAGCCGAGCATGTTGATGAGCGTCTCGACCTCCTCGCCGCGCTCGGCCTTCTCGGCGAGCATGATTCCCACCACGCGCACCCAGTCGCGCGTATTCTCATCGCTATGCCATGCGTGAACCTGCGGCCAGTGCGCGACAACCTGCCCAGCGTCCCACTCCCCGTCACACGTCAGCTCGATGCGCGTCAGCACATCCGACAGGTGCATCTCGGCCGCCTTGTCGTAGACCTTCACGTATCCTGGCGTGTTCTTGACCCCGAGGTATTCCGTGATTCCGTTGCTGATGACCGATTTGTACATCCGCCTGTCCTTGCTAAGGCGGCAGTCCAGACGGCTTGTCGGCAAATCGTAGGCGAGGTCGAACCTCTTCAAGCGGGCGTGCGCGCCGCACGGCGCGAGCTTTTCCAGCAGCCGCCAGAACCGCTTGTCCCCTGCGACCTTGTTCGGGTTGAACTCGATGAACCCGCGATTCATGTTCACCTTGCAACTCGGCTCCATGAAGCCGATGCCGAGCGCGACCGAGCTGTCTCCGAGGTCGAAGCTCCAAAGCTCGTACCAGCCGCCGGGTCGAATCTTGCTCGTCCACGCGCTCATGCTGTCGCAGTCGAAGGTCTGGGCGTGCGTGCTCAACCACTCGCCCTTGCCGTTGATGAACGACAGCTTCAGGCGAACCATATCGATTGAGAACGTTGCCCCAGATTCGGTCTTGTATGCATTCCAGTAAGAGGGGTGAACCACCGTAAGTGGTTGAAATCCGGCTATTAGACAAGGGCCGGATTTCATGCCG
Organism: Collinsella sp. BIOML-A6; assembly: GCF_009875845.1. Taxonomy (NCBI): domain Bacteria; kingdom Bacillati; phylum Actinomycetota; class Coriobacteriia; order Coriobacteriales; family Coriobacteriaceae; genus Collinsella; species Collinsella sp. BIOML-A6. The sequence goes on along the minus strand of NZ_WWSL01000050.1, from coordinate 4,213 downwards.
CCGTTTTCGGGGCCATTCTCGTCTTCATCAATTTGTTTACTTTCGCCGCTCATAAAAGAAAACCTCCCGGGTCTCGGGAGGTCACAAACTCGGATATGGTTTGCCAGTTTGCTGTAGTCAGATGCCCGCGTGCTAGAATGGGGCCGTGGTACTACGGTGGCATTTGAGTCGTGACCTCAGTGTCAGCGTCGGGGGGTAGGAGCCCCGTTCGCCTTTGCCGAATTGTACCTCAAACGAACGACCCGCCCGCCTGGCTTAAGGCTGGGCGGGCGTTTTCGTTTCTAGCGGCTCTGACTCCACGACCGCTGCGGCGGTCTATCGTCACGGTTCGCATCCCGCGCCATAGCAGCCCTCTGGGCTTCCGCAGCACGGGCTTTGGGGCTTCTGTCATCGTCTTCCCCGTAATCGCGCTCCAAGGCCGCCAAATCGCGTTTGAGCGCCCTTGTTGTCATCCGCGCACTTCTCGGCGCGAGCTTTCGGGTGAGGTCCGCAATTGCCACCTCAAGCCGTCCAACCGCTCCTTCTCGGGCAGCGTCACCACAACGTCAGCCATCACCACCGCGTCCTTGCGCACGGCGCGCTTTCCCTCGGCCTTGGCCCTCTCGTTGACGCGCTCTATGCGCCCCTCGACCGTGGCCCAGTTCGGCTCCACTCCCTCCATCGGCTTCACCAGACCGTCGGCGGGGTCGATCGCGAGCGTGTAGTCCATCCCGACACGGGCGGGGTCGATGTTCTCGCGCCCCAAACTAGACGGGTCGCGGCGGTAGTGCGCGAGCATGTGGCCTACCGAGGATGCCTTGTACTTCTCGAGGTGTGCCATAAGCCTAAGACCTTTCAGGTGGAGCCAGATTTTAGCCGCCTAAAGTCTAGCACGTTAGACCTTAGCTGCGCTAAGGACGTGCAAGGGCGCCGCCCTTGACCCGCTCGGGCGTTCCCCCCGAGACCCCCCAGCCCTACTCATTCGCGGCGTCGCTCATGAGGTGCGGGCCATCGGCGCAAGCGCCGAATGAGGGGGCAAGCCCCCTCAAACTCCCCCGCTCAACCTGATTTGTCATTTGTCATTTGTCACATTATTTTTCGGACGTAGTTAGCGAAAAATAATGAGCCGCCCGATTCTGCAGGTCTCATCCAGTCGAGACACGGGCAAGGAAAGGGTCGATGGAGCAGAGCGTCCATCGACCCTTAATCAAGTCTGGTCTATTCGGTTGGCCGTCGCGTCAATTCCGCAATCCGTGAACGAGTCGGCTTAGATCTGCGCGAGCGCAGACCACGCCGCCCCGTAGTCACGCATTGCTGCATTGACCCGACTACTCTTTGGCACCTGACTGTTCCACGCACTTGCGCTTACGTTCGGCGTTCAGATAGTTCCCGCGACAATAGCGCTCGAGAATCGAGTTGTACCCCACGATGATTTCGCGGTACTGCTCGGGAAACTCCCTCAGCGCCGCAGCCGTGAAATCGTTGATGGTCTCGAACCTCTCGCACATGATGAAGCCGACCAACTCGAAGAGCATGTCCTGCTTGTCCTTAGTCGAGAGCTGTTCGAGCTGACCAATGTCGAAGTTGTTTCCCTCGATGCGTGCTTCGACCGGATACAGCTCCTTGCCCTTCTTGCGACAGGAAGCCGTGTCGTGAATCAGATAGTCATACGCATGCCTGATGTTGTTGATTGGCTCGGCTGACGAACAGCACTTCTTGCCGTCCGCGCTCAATCGGTTCAAGACGTTGATGATTGCCTTGCGTGTCGTGTTGCCGCCCCAGACAACAATGACGTGCGCATGCGTCTTGCGCTGCTTGCTCTTCTGGTCATGGTCTATGTCGTGAACCGCATAAGCGAAAGGCACTTGAAGAATGTCGTCTATCTCGTCCTGCCAGTCATCGCGCATGTTCTCTGGGTAGCAGATGCCCTCCCAGAGCTTCACCTTCGTCTCGCCAGCGTTTGCCGCCATGCTATAATCTCCTTGTCTCGAATGCCCCTGCTGCCGCCAAGCTTGCTGGGGCTTTTCTTTTTTTATCTGCGCTTGTAAACCTCGCGTCTATGCGCAACATCGACCACGAGAATGACGAGCCTGCCGTCATTGATGTCGCACAGGATTCGGTAGTCACCGACCCTGTATCGCCACACGCCTGCCAAGTTTCCCGTCAATGCCTTGCCCCTGCTTCTTGGGTCTTCGAGCTTCGCTATCTCGTCAAGCTCGTCAAACACCCGCGCGGCAACGCCCTTATCGAGCTTGCGCATCGCCTTGTCGGCGTTCCTCGTGAAATCAATTCGCCAGGCCACAGTGCGCCCTTACCTCGTCGATGCTGTAGGTCTCAAGCCTGCCAGCACGATAGTCCTCGATATCCTTGAGAATCCCGTACTCGTACTCGAAACGGTCGATAGCTTCTTGCAGGGCTTCGTTAACGTAGAAGCTCCTCGACCTGCCAGTCTCCTTCGCAAGACGGCTGTAGCGCTCGTTCAACTCGGTTGGAATCCTCATTGATGTGACCGCGGTAGCCATGTCGCACCTCCTTGTCGTGTATTACAGGTACTACTATAACACATCATCTAGCCCGCCCGCGATACGTCCTCTGCGGTGCAGCGTGGTCGCGGTTCCACGCATCCGCCGCCCGCTGCGCATCGCGCAGCACGTCATTAAGGCTCTGTTGCCTTGGCTGTTCCCTGCGCATCAGATATTCGAGCGGGCGCGATATTCGGCTTCTAAGCTCTTCCACTTTGATTCGTATTCCCGCAACTCCTGCTCTGATGCGGCTCGCGAGTCCATCGCACTTAACAACGATGTTATCGAGGATTGCGCCGCGCTCAGCTTTTCCCGCAGCTTCCCAGCCCCGAACCTCGGTAGCGATGGGTCGAAGCTCCTCAACGTCTCGCGCAACTCCGTCCGCTCGTTGCCGAAGGCACTCCAATCGGTCTTGCTCATCTTCAATGTCGAGTTTCACATCATCGAGTTGGTTGTCCAGCTCGGCAAGGTCACCCTCCTTGTCGGCAATCTGTGCCACAAGCTCGGCCTTGCGCGCTTCGGCTTCGTTTAGCAAAGCGGCGGCTTCTTCCTTAGCCGCCGCGACGATTCGCGCCGCTTCGTCCTCCGCAGGTTGCACGACCGCCCTATCGACCGCACCGCGCACCTTGTCGATATCAACAGCCTTGTCGGTGTAGACACGTTGCGCCCGCGTTTCCTCGTCAAGCTCGATTGCAGGGCGATAGCCCATGCGCCCCTCTAGGTAATCCCCAAGCTCCTTGTGCATCGACTGATAGAACGAGCGCGGGCACATCTTCTTGTAGTTAAATCGCCCATCGAGGATTGGCGTGAACGGCACGTGCATGTGGTCACGTGCGGGCGTGCCGTCCTTGAGCACCTCGTCCTTGTGGACGTAGCCGCCCATCATGTTGTCGATGCCGAACTTGTTCGACAGATACCAGTACGTGAGACGAAAGAACCTGTCCTCATCGCCCTTCCGCACGTTGTCTGGAAGCGTCACGACAACGTCAGCCATGACAACCGCGTCCTTGCGCGTGGCGCGCTTCCCTGCGGTCTTCTGCGCCTCGTTCACGCGCTCTATGCGCCGTTCCACCGTGCCCCAGTTCGGCTCGCCCTCACGCGCCCTCACGCGCCCCACAACAAGCTTCCCGTCCTTGTTCGTGTAGTGCCCGACAACCAAGTCGTTTTTAACGCGGCTCGGGTCGATGTTGTCACGCTCCAGGCTGGACGCATCGCGCCTGTAGTGGGCGAGCATGTGCCCGACCGATGGAGCCTTGTATTTCGCGATGTGAGCCATGGAAACCTCCGAACCGAACAGACTTAATCGACTAAAGTCTAGCACGTTAGACCTTAGCTACGCTAAGGACGTGGCAGGGGGCACCCCTGCACCCCTCCGAGACCGCGGCGGCACGGTCTCGGACAGCACGCGGCGGCGCGTGCATGAGGGGGCAAGCCCCCTCAAACTCCCCCTTGTCGCGGCTGTTCGTCACACGTCACACGTCACGTATATATTCGGTCGTAGTAGCCGAATATATACGTGCCCCGATTTGATGGGCTTCCTTCGCCGCGACTAGAGCAAGGAAAGGGTCGATGGAGCAGAGCGTCCATCGACCCTTAATCAAGTCTGGTCTTGTCGGCTGACCGTCGCGTCAATTCCGCAATCCGTGAACGAGGTCTCCGTAGATCCGCTGCGCGGAACTACTCCGCCCCCGTGGTCACGCATTGCTACATTG
>NZ_WWSL01000049.1:0-5355 GCF_009875845.1 Collinsella sp. BIOML-A6 | reverse complement strand
GGGGCCGCGGGGGCGTTCGGCTAACTGCGGGAACGGCCTATTTGCTCAATGTGTTCGGCTGAGATCGGAAATCAACCCCTGCTATCGAACCCTTGATTCTCATTTTCATTGCAACAGCCTCAGGACTCAGCGCAACGCGTTGCGCTCGGTGTCCCTATTTTCACAAAAGGCCAAGCAGTAGGACGCAAGCAAATTGGGCTTTTTGGTTTTAGAGATCGTGCCAGAGGAGTTGATTTCAGCCAGCTTGGCTAACATTGCAGCCATTGCTTCTGTCTTAGTCTTGCAGCGAACCGTATAAGTTGGGGATCGTCTATAGCGCCCCGTTTCTTTGAATAGTTTTCAACAATTCATTGAGTGCGGTTTGGCTAAAGCTGTTAGTAATATGTTGGTAAAAGCGTAGGTGCAGCTAGCGGAGGTAAAAGACACAAACTGCCATGTTTATCTGCGATTATATGGTGTTCAATGACGCTGGATGAATGGTAGGGGGTAGCATTAAATCATATCTCCTAAAGCGGGTGTCGACGGTCCGAATCCGCCCGGGGGCACCAGAGATATGCCGAGCCCGGTACCGCAACGGTGCCGGGCTCTTCTGGCCTTGAATACGAACGGCCTTACCGTCCTTTATTTCGTGCAGATAATGATGCCCCCAAGAGATGGAACTCTTCGGATAAACTTTACTTTTATATCGCATCAGATAATAGCCCCAGTTAATTAATGGGATAATGGAGAACTACATATGAAAGAGAATAGAGGAGAAAGGGCGGTCTTTACCCCTCACACCTCGCCAAAAGGGGAAAGGATCATCGAATGAAGAGAAAGATGATCGGCCGTGCACTCCTAGCGTTTGCGTGTTCCGTGGTACTGCTTGCCGGCACGCTGGTGGGCTGCGGGGGTTCGGGTGCGGCGGGATCCGATGGCGAACACGAGGCAATAACCATCATGGCACCTTTCCGCAACGTCAGCGCGTTCAAGGACATGGTTGCCGAGAAGTACCCGGAGATCAACCTCGAGATCATCCCTTACAGCGGTAAGAACTACACTGCGTACACCCAGGCATCCCTTAAGGCGGACGATATGTCGGACATCTACTTTGCGACCGTGTATGAGCCGAGCTACGAGCACGTGGGCGACAAGCTCATCGACTTGTCAGGCTATGATTTTACTGACAAATACACCGAGGCCCGCCTCCAAGACGTGACAGACAACGGTGCCATCTACATGCTGCCCACCTGCTACAGCTGTCTGGGCATTACCTACAACAAGACGCTGCTTAAAGAGCATGGCTGGGAGCTTCCCACTAACTTAAAAGAGCTCGAGGAGCTTGCATCCAAGGCCAAGGAGGCAGGCGTGAACCTCTGCCTCACCCAGATTCAGTACCCGGGCTTTGGCTTCCAGTATTGGTGCAACATCCTCGACACCAGCTTCTTCAACACCCCTGATGGCGTCCAGTGGCGTGCCGACTTCCTTGACGGCAAGGCCACGGTTGCAGGGTCTGAGGAGTTAAAGACGGCTATGGAGGACCTCGACAAGTGGCGTGACTTGGGCATGCTCAACGATGGGGGCGACCCTGTTAGTGATGATGTTACGAGGGAGGAGTTTGCCAAGGGCAACACCCTCTTCATGCTCGGCAACAACAACGACTTCTCCGACGGTGACACCACGGACGAGTTCGGCTTGATGCCCTATCTGTCAAAGGATGGCAGAGACAATGCCTTTATTCTGCAAACCACGAGTTATGTGGGCCTGAACAAGCATCTGCAGGATTCCGGTAACGAGCAAAAGCTCGAGGATGCCCTGCATGTGATGGAGGTTTTCTCCACGGTCGAGGGCATGCAAGCCTTCAACCCCGCGTACAGCGACTCCACGCTGCTGCCGCTCAAGGATTATACGCCCAAGGCCGACGGCTATTATGCGGAGATCTTGGACCAGCTCAACGAGGGCCTCACCGCTCCGTTTATATACTCTGGCTGGGAAGATCTCATCGTTCCCATCGGAAATGCAGGTCTAGACTACATCAAGGGTAAGGCCAGCTTGGCCGACTTCGAGACGGCAATCGACGACAGCCAGTCCCTCATTGTGGACAACAAGTCTCAGGTGTTCACCACGGTTACGAAGAAGCTCGATACGGACGCCTGCGCCAAGCTCGTCGGAATCTGCTTTGCCAAGGCGACGGGCAGCGACCTGGCGCTCATCTCAACCAACAAGTACTATCCCTACTCCGGCACCCGCGACGAGCTCAACGTCGACGGCGTGAGTGGTGCGCTCTTTGCCGGCGACGTTACGGACATGGAGATTTCCTCCATCGTCCCCACGGGTTGGACTGATAACATCAAGACCGTCACGCTTGCGGGCAAGCGCGTCAAGGACCTGATGGACTCCGGTTACGACCGTGCGGGCGATGGCAATGTCTACCCGTACGTGCTCGCCGCTCCGGAAGGCTTTAAGATCGACGACAACGCTACCTACAAGGTCGCCGTTGCGGGTGTGACCGATGAGGTGGCCAAGGAGGGCAATCTTGAGGACAGCGGCGTGCTCGGTCTGGATGCCATGAAAGAGTACCTGAGCAAGTTTGAGACCCTATCTCCCGCGGATGTAGCTTGGAACGATTAGTGCCGAATCATAACGATAAACAAAGAGGTCTGCGTTCGCTCGTGCTCAAGCGCGCGGATGCGGACTTCTCCGCAAAGCAAGCCAAAACGGTGTTCATGGTGTTTCTCGCCATCGTCATCGCGGGCGCCTTGCTGTTCTTGAATATGTACGGTCGCTACAACGATCGCGTGCTCTACGAGGAGCGTCTCAGCCAGATGGGCGAGGTGACCACGGAGCTCTTTGACGGCCTCGACGATATCATCGACAGCAAATGGCGCGCCGTTGACACGCAGGTCAACTATCTGTGCGATGAGAGCCCGCAGGATGTGGAAGCGCTCGTGTCCCTCATGGAGAGGCAGCACCGTTTGGCTAATCTTGGGGACGAGGGCACCGATATCATCATGGTTGACGACAAGGGGCGCTACTACACCCAGACGGGCCCCAAGGGGTCCATGCAGGAGATGGATCATCTGCTTGGCAATCCCGAGCGCATCAACTACGTGACCACTACGATGACGACCAACAAGACCTTGATGGTGTTTCTCGAGCGCCTTGAGCAGCCTGTTCGTCTGTCGCTTGGCGACGGCCAAGATACCAAGATCGTTTACGCCGGCCTTCTGTGCAATATGGAGGAGCTCGAGCCCTATTTCTCATGCGAGGCATATAACGGGGCGAACAACGTCATCGTTGTCGACAACGACGGCTCCAAACTCTTCAGCAGCAACAACAGCCCGATCAGGGGACACAACGCCTTCAGCGTCTTGAAGCAGATGCGGTACCTGCACGGCAGCTCCTTTGACAAGGCTGCCGCAGAGCTTGAGGCAAATGGCGTCGCTTATTCGAACGCCGTACTTGACGACGAGGGGTACTACTACGCCTTGAGTCGCATGGACAGCGCCGATTGGACGCTCGTCTTCCTGGTGCCGGCTCGCTATGTCGCGACAAATACCGTTGAGCTCGTCAACACGACGGTTAAGCTCGTCATGGGCTTTGCGTTTGCGCTCGTGACAGCATGCGCTGTGGCGATTAACATTGTCTTGCGTTCCAAGCAGCGCCAGGTGCTCGAGATCGAGCATAAGAACGCAGAGGGTCTCAAGCGCGTCAACGCCGAGCTCGACACCAAGAACGAGGAGCTTGAGTTTGCGGTGCGCGATGCCCAGGTGGCGCGCTCCCAGGCAGAGGCCTCCAACCACGCCAAGAGCGATTTTCTCGCCAACATGTCTCACGATATCCGCACGCCTATGAATGCCATCGTCGGCATTACAAATCTCATAGAGCACGGGACGACCAGCCCGGAGCAGCTTGCGGACTACATCCAGAAAATCAAGCTCTCGAGCAATCACATGCTCAGCCTTATCAACGACATCCTCGACATGAGCAAGATCGAGTCCGACAAGGTCGAATTGCAACTCGTGCCGGTGAGCTTGGCGGAGCAGATCAACCAAGTTGACAACATTATCCGTGCCCAAGCCTTGGGACGCCATCACGGGTTCCATATCTTCGTCAACGACCTGCGCCACGAGTATCTTGTTGCCGATGGTGTCAGGCTGCGGCAGACCATCCTTAACCTACTTTCCAACGCGGTCAAGTACACGCCGGACGGCGGTCAGGTCGAGCTCAGCATCACGGAGCTTAACAGCGGCGATGCCGACTATGCACGCTTGCTTTTCGAGGTGACCGACACGGGCATCGGCATGGATGAGGAGTTCCTCAAGTACATCTTTGACCCGTTCTCCCGCGCGGAGTCCTCGGGTACGAACAAAGTCCAGGGTACGGGCCTGGGCATGGCCATCGCCAAGAACATTGTCGAGCTCATGGGCGGCAGCATCGAGGTCGAGAGCAAACCGGGTAAGGGTTCGAAGTTTACGGTCGTCCTCGACTTGGCCATCGACAAGGACGCGAGCTACGACATCGGCGTGGAGCGGATGCTGCTTGTGTGCGGCGAGCAGCGTCTCCAGCGCAATGTCAGCATGCGCTGCGAGGAGGCCGGCATCGTCCTCGATGTTGCAAAGAGCGTTGAGGACGCATGTGCGGGCGCAGCTGCGCACATGGCAGACGTCATCCTGCTTGCAGGTTGTGTTGACGACCCTGCGCTCGGGGCGAGCATCGCGGCGCTGCGAGAGGCGGCAGGGGAGGACGGGCCGCTCGTCTTCTGCGTCGACTATGCTCTGCGTGGGCAGGTCACCCAGCGCGTCGTGGCTGCCGGAGCCGATGGCTTCGTCTCGCGTCCGTTCTTCTTGGCGGAGCTCGAGGGCGTCGTGCGCCGCGTCTATGGCAGCACGGCGACGCCGACATCCGATACCTCTGTGCTTAACGGCATGCGCTTCTTGTGCGCGGAGGACAACCAGCTCAACGCAGAGATTCTCAGCGCGTTACTCGAGATGAGCGGTGCGAGCTGTGAGGTCTGCCCCGATGGTGCAGCGATTGTCGAGCGCTTTGCCAGCGTCAAGCCCGGCGAGTTCGACGCCATCCTCATGGACATCCAGATGCCGAGGATGAATGGCTTGGAGGCGACGCGTGCCATTCGCATGGGTGCTAACCCGCTCGGCGCCGTCATTCCCATCATCGCCATGACGGCGAACGCGTTTTCCGAGGATGTGCGCAGCAGCCTGGAGGCGGGCATGACCGCGCACACTTCCAAGCCCATCGACATCAGCCTACTCGAGAAGACGATGGAGAAGCTTGTCGCCCATTACAGTCTGAAATAGGCCATCGATAAATTTCGATGGCGAGCATTCGGCGCATTGCCTACGATACGGGCAAGCC
>NZ_WWSL01000048.1:0-6215 GCF_009875845.1 Collinsella sp. BIOML-A6 | reverse complement strand
GGTTACGCTGCGCGGCTTTGGCCGTGTGTGAGTGACGACTTAGTTTCTTTGGGATGCGTAGTCGAGACAGACTGCGGCCGCCCCCCCCCCAATCGAACCAACCGCTTTAAACGGAAAACCCTCAACTGTCCCTTGGGTTTTTAGGGTCGACCTCCACAGCCTTCCTGAGCTTTCCCGAGTCCTCGCTTCGCCATGTGTCACGTCGCGTCGGGGCATTAGCCCTTTTACCAGAGATTTTATTTGTTGAGCGGGACGGACCAAACCTCCCCGCGCTCGGCTTACGTTGGGCGGGAGCGCCGAACAGCTCCGATCGCCACGGACAGGTTGCGGACGTTTGCTTGACCTTGAAGCCATCGCTCCATCACCAGGGTGTTGCTCACCAGAAGGCGGCCGATATTGCCGCCTGGGGGTGCGCCCTGACCTACGCCTAGGGGTCGACTAGTCCATATGGACTGTCCTTCTGCCTGTCACAGTCTCACGTTATTCGAGCTAAGGGCTACCTTTTTTAACGGGCATACAACCCGTGCCGACGTGGAACGGCCTATGTGTCGCTCCACAAAAAATGGGAGCCATTGAGGTGGCTCCCATTTGCGAATTCTCAGCTTGCTAATAGCGTGACCTGCGGGTTGCTGCTATGATAGACATGTCAGGCGAGCAGCTCAGTGCTTTCCTGGCGCTGTAGAATCGCGAGTTGGTAGCTCGCCTCTACTCGTGCGAAGGTGTTGGTAGCACCAACGCACAGCCCAATAATAGCAGCAGCCCGCCCGCTACGGCGGGCAGGCTGCTATTTTTTTTTGACTATTTTCGCAGGTAGATACACGTACGCTGCCGTACAAAATATGTTCAAATCGCTACAACAAAACCGAATGAAGCGCAAGGGGGCTTCCCGAACGGGAAGCCCCCTTTTTTGCTATTTGCCGACGCCGATGGCTAAGGTCCTGCCTTTACAGGACGTGGGGTAGAATCTTGACCGCCGCGAAACCCGTCTGCGGGCAACGCTTCGATCCCCGATTGGAGCGGCCTATGAACTTGTTTCTTGAAATCCTGCGTGCCACGGCCTATCTGGCCAGCATCACCCGGTCCGTCCTGTACGCGATCTGGTGGTGGAAGGAATATAAGCAGAACGGATAGCGAAGGGAGAAAGAAATAGCCCGGCTGGCACCGGGCTATCAATTCGACTGTACCTGCGTTGCCCGCGTTCCCAAAGTTTGACCGACTAGGAGCGGGTTTCGCGGCACAACCTGATTTTACCCGGTGGGGCGGCTCTTTTGCAGCCGCTCCACCGTTTTTTTACGCCTACCACCAGTGGTGGCCGTCGTACAGCTTCACGCCGTCAAGCTCAATCATGGCGGTTCACCTCACACCCTTCAGGCAGATCGCAGTCGAGATACACGCGGACATACCTGCTCTCGCCGCGGTTGGGGTACTCGCGGGAGCGCTCCAGAACGCACCCCGCCGCCTGCATCGCGTCGGCGATGCGGTGGACTTCCTCGGGCAGACCCTCAAGACGGACCCTGACCATGACAACCTCCTTGGAAAACATGCGCCGCCCGTCGCGGCGCAGCCTAAGATTACGGCTCCAAAAAAGTCCGAAAAAGTCTAGTCTTTGCAGCTCAGGGGTGCCATCGCGCAGGCGCACCCGCACGCGATACATAGTCGCGCGATCCCTCGAAAATATTTTTTCGCCAACCTCCGCGGCGGCCGCGGGCGGCTGGATTGCCGCCGCGAACGGTCATGGCCATAGCCGGCGCCGATGTAGCTGAAGCTACCGCGGCGGCTAGCGCTTGGGGCCGCGGTGCTTCTGCTCAGTCTGGGGCGGCTCGGGCTTGCGCGGCGCGGGGTCCTCCCCCGCGAGCCTCGCCCGCTCGTCGGCGAGCTTTCGGCGCTCGACTCCCAGCGCCGCGGCCTCCCGTAGGGGACCAGACAGCATCGCGGCAGAATTGCCGCCCTGCAGCGTCCTGATTTTAAGGTCGAGCGCGGCGATCTGCTCGTCGAGCTGAACGATAAGCTCGGCGCGGGTGTCGGTCTGGTCCGCTGCCGCGGCGGTCGCGCGCTGCCTTGCCGCGGTAGCCGCCGCGGCAGTGGCCATAGCCGCACGGCGGCGCTTGGCTAAGGCCGCCTTGCGCTGGCGCTCGCCCTTGCGCGGTCGCGACTGCCACGAATGTTCGGCCGTGCGGCGCTTGCTCTCGAGGTCGGCGATCTCCTGCTGCAGCTGCTCGAGGGCGGCGCCCTCGTTCTGCAGCTCGGATCGCAGGACGCGTAGGCGGACGTTGCGCTCGCGTATCTCCTTGTTGAGCTTCACGCGGTCGGCGCGGCCGATCAGGCCCGCGCCGCCCTCGTGGACGGTCGGCTGTTCCTCCAATCCCCTATCTTTATTGGAGCGATGGTCTATGGCCACAGCCGCGGTACCCGTGGCCGCGGCGTGCGCCGCGAGGTGCCTGTTCGCGATGCTCGCCCAGGCCGCGCGGACCTCGACCAGCTGCTCCTTCTCGACCTCGCGGGCGCTGCGCCCGCCCCCGTCCGTGCGGTGCATCTTCACGGGGCTCTTGCTGGTCCTATCCTTGGTGCCAAGGCCCTCCGCTCTCGCCTGCTTCATGGTTCGCCGCTGGCCGTCCTCGAAGTTGTACAGCTTTTGCCAGCCCGCGGCCTTGGCCGCGGCCCAGCCCGTCGCGGGGACCGCGATGCGCTCGCCGCCGTCGTTCTGGACGAGGTACCAGCTCTGGCCCTTCTGCGCTTTGGTGCGGGGCACGAAGCCCTCCGCACCGAGGTCGAGCGCAGACACCAGCACGTGGGCGTGCGGGTTGCCGCCGCGGCCGTCGTCGTGAATCGCCCAGTCGCACGCCTTGGTCGGGAACAGTGCGCAGAAGTCGCGCACGCAGGCGAGCCGCCCGCGCTCGTCCAGCTCGACGGGAAGGGCGAACTCGAAGCGCTTGGCCACGAGCTCCTTGCCCCCGCCCGCCTCGGCCCAGACGCGCTCGGCCTCGTTCCAGAGGGCCCCGCGGTCGATGGGCGGGGTGCCCGCGGGCAGGGCCAGGCCCTGGGCGGCGACGCGCTCCTTCCGCGCATAATCGCAGAGCTGGCCAGACCGTTCCTCGACGAGCGCCTGCCCAGACTGGTAGGCGGCCTTGCGGACAGCGCCCGCGCCCGTGGAGGGCGAGCAGCCGCGGGCGTTCAGATGGTAGATGGCCATGTTGGTTCCTTCCATAGGCAAGGGTCGCGGACGCGACCCGCGCAGCGGTGCGTGGCACCGTGAGCCGCGGTCGGCGAACGGTGCCCGCGGCGCGGAGCGCAAGGGAGCGCATCGACCGCGCAGCCCCGCACGCATGGACGTGAGCCGCCCAAGGCGAACGGGCTTGCGGGTGTGGGCGTAGGGCCGTCTGCCAAGACCGCACGCAACGCACCACTTTTGCTGCGCAAAAGCGGTGCTAAGTGCGCACTTCTAAAGAAGTGATATACCCCGCCCGCGTAATTTTACCGCGAGGATGGGTATATTTTCCTGCAAGGACAAACCGTAACGAGCAGGAAGGGCGGTCGATATGACGGCTTCGATTGACGAGCAGATTGCACGCAAGCAGGCCGCGGCGGAGCGGAAGAAGGCCGAGGCCGCGGCGTTGAAGAAGGAGATTAGGGACCTCGAGCGCAAGAGGGCCGCGGCGGAGCGGAAGGCGCGAACGCACCGCCTTGTCGAGGTCGGCGCGATCCTCGAGCAGACCGCGGGCATGACCTTCGATACCGAGGACAGCCGCCGCGCCCTGTCCGTCGCGCTGACCGAGCGGCTGCGGTACACGAACGGCCAGCCGTTCACCCGCGGCGGACAGATCGCCGAAGCCGTCGGCATGCTTCTGGAGGCCGACGGTGAACGTTAAGGTCTACTACTCCGCCTACCGCAACGCGGACGGCGCGGCCCTCTTCTACATGGACGAAGAAAGACGCGGGGAGTTCGTCCGCCGCGGTCGGATCGAGAGTTACTACACCCGCGCGGACGGCTCAGCCGCGATCACGATGGAATGCTTCGGGGTTAGCCCGAGCGGCCTCAAGGTCGAGCTTTGGTCGAGCTGCGAGGACAGGCCCGAGGACGCGGCGGAAAACCGCAAAGCCGCGGTGGACGCCCGCGATGCCGACGGGGACGAGTTCGGGGCGGCGAGGGAGGCCGCGGCTCGCTCGACCGATGACGGGCGCGGACTCGTGCGGACCATCGCCGCGATGCCCGAGCGTCTCGCGGACGCGGGCCGCGTCGCGGCGGACCCCTACGAATTCTTCGAGATCGCGGGGGCCGAGCTCGGAATCTACCGCGTCGACGTGGACGGCGAGGTCTACTGGAGCCAGGCCGAGGAGTGACACGATGAAGATCCGAATCGACGGCACGCCCGAGGAGATCGAGCAGGCCGCCCATATTTTCGGCCCCAGCTGCGGCCCGATCAAAATCACGAAGAAGCGCGAGGGCGGCAACTTCGGGTACCTCGAGGTCGACGAGCGCCAAAAGATCATCTGCCTCGATTGCGAGACCACGGGGCTCGACCCGACCGAGGACGAGATCCTGAGCCTGAGCATTGTCGACTGGGACGGCAACGTCCTCCTCGACCGGAAATACAAGCCCACGCGCAAGACCGAGTGGCCCGACGCGCAGCGCGTCAACGGCATCTCCCCACGGGCGGTGGCGAAGTGCCGCGACATCTGGGCAGACTCGACCGAAATCTGCCAGATCATCGGCGAGGCCGACGAGATCATCGGCTACAACGTCGGGTTCGACCTCGGGTTCCTCGACGCCGTCCGCATCGCGCCGTACAACTTCGGCCGCAAGCCGCGCGTGACCGACACGATGTATGAGTTCGCGAAGCTCCAGGGAGACTGGGACAGCGCTCGAGAAGATTACAAGTGGTACAAGCTGACCGAGGCAGCGCAGATCGCCGAATATGAGTGGACAGATAAGGCCCACGGGTCCCTTGCGGACGCGCTAGCGTGCCTGGCGGTGCAGAAGTACGTCGATGCCGAGTGGCGGCGGCTGCGGGGACCGGAGGGAATCCAGATGCTTTACCCCAATTTCCGGTACTGACGCGATACTGCCGCGCTGACGCGTCTTTTGGGGCGTGATTCGGTTCGCACCGATTCTCGACCTAAAAGACGCGTCACGCGTCGAGATGGGGCGGGCTGTGAACCGATTCGCTGCCGCGACTTGATATAATCGCAGGTAGATTGATATATGAAGGTGCCAATAATAGGCCTTATGTAAACTTGAACTGGAGCTGAGCCGCCTTGACCGCTGCAAACCGTGACGCGACCGAAAAGCGCGATGCCGCGACTCTGACCACCATAGCCGAGGTCGCCAAGGCCTGCGGCGTGTCCAAATCGACCGCGGCGCGGCGCCTGAAGGAACTCGATTTGGACACGGTTTCCGACCCGTCCGACCGCCGCGGCCGACAGCTGCTCCCGCCCGCGACCGCGTCGGCGCTCGCCGCGGCGCTGATGCCGACCGACGGCTCCGCGCCCGAGGACCCCGAGGCCGCCCGCGACCTGCTCGAGGCGCAGGTCGAGCCGTACCGCGACCAGATCGCCGCGCTCGAGCGCGAGGTTGAGCGGCTGACCGACCAGATCGCCAACCGCGACGCCGCGGCGGTCGAGGCCATCGCGCAGGCTGAGCAGCGCATCGAGGACCTGAAGCGCGAGAACGCCCAACTCCGCGAGGACCTAGCCCTGAGCCGTCGGCTCGAAGGGTTCCACTGGCCCTGGACGCGCGACAGGATTAAAGCGCAGCATCTGCTACCAAAAAGCACTGAATAGCAGGCGGAACCTCTATCCCAAAGGGTGACTAGCGGTCCATTGAAAGCGCGGAAAATCAAAGATTTACCGCCCTTCCAACAGCCCGCCCGCCCGCTTCGGCGGGGCCAAAAACGGCCATGAAAACGCTTCGCGTTTCCTACGGCCTACCCCGCCTACGCTGCGGTTTTTCGTTTCACTATTTGGGAGAGTATCAAGAAGTTATCCAGGACGCGGGTGCATGAGGGGCGCGTAGCCCCTCATCAGAGGGAGCGAAGCGACCGTGCCTGGACGATGGGCGTGCGGGTTGCCCTGGCGGGGGCGGCGGCGGGTCGGCTGGATGGATTGACCGTCCATCGGTCTCCGTGCCGATGTTGGGAGTGCGGTTACGCTGCGCGGCTTTGGCCGTGTGTGAGTGACGACTTAGTTTCTTTGGGATGCGTAGTCGAGACAGACTGCGG
>NZ_WWSL01000047.1:0-7329 GCF_009875845.1 Collinsella sp. BIOML-A6 | reverse complement strand
GGGGCCGCGGGGGCGTTCGGCTAACTGCGGGAACGGCCTATTTGCTCAATGTGTTCGGCTGAGATCGGAAATCAACCGTTTTCATCTCTGATGGCCGCATTGTAGCACGCGCAAATGCGCCCTTCATCGCTGCCGGCATGGTGCGACTGAGATTCGCTCCCCGACGCATCCCTGAACATATTGCCTCCCCGGTTACGAAACTTTAAAAAATCGAGTTTCGAAACCGAGGAGGACCGAATGATGGCTTGGGTAGACCGCAATACGTAGGAAGTTTTGCCATCGTCTATGCTGAACACGAGGTCGTCTCCCTCCAATCCGATCAGGCTGACCGAGCAATCGGCGCCTGGATCGACATTCCCCTGCACTTGAGCCCGCTTATGCGCGCGAACGGGGACTGCAAGGGCATGACCGCGCGGGAAGCGCTTGGGGTAGCGAACGGGGCCGAGCGTCGCCCCGCGCCGGCCTTGGCATCAGGTCCTCGCACCGGGCGGTATTCCGGGGAACGGGAGTAGGGATTTTCCCAGCATCGATAATGTTCGGCTATACCCTCATTCCACCTCCCTGCCCTTGCGGTATTCCGCGAGCCTGTCGTTCAATTCGCGGGTCTCGCGGCTCAGCTTGGCGTTGAAAGCAAGAGTGAGGACCGCCAGGATGGCGAGATAGACAACCGTGAGGGTAACCCACGCCCCGGGGTCGTTCACGGGAACCCAGGCAAAGACAAACGCCAATGCGCAGAGGGCTGCGTAGAGGCAAACGCCGAACAGCGCCAGGCGCGCGGGATACGCCATCCGTCTGATCACCGCGGGCGTGAAGAACACGAACTGCAGCGCGGGGACGATGACGCACGCGGCGAGAATCGACCAGCAATAGTTAATGCCCTGCTTGGCGGCGTCATCAGCGAAACAAGTCCCTAATGCCAAGAAGGCTATCATGGCAACAGTGAAGCCGATACAGGTGCTTTTCACGAGTTGTCCGAGGTTTTCCACGGGCGTCTTTTTATCGGTGTCGATAATGTCCCTGTTAATCATTTCAGTCTCCCTTCCTTCGTTTCGACTACTTCAGACCGAGCTTCGATTTGACGTCGGGCGCATACCGGCGCGAGATAACGACCCGCTCACCGTTTTCCAAGGTGGCGATGATCCTGCCGTTGACGTCGGGTTTGAGGGCGGTGATCGCGCGGAAGTTGACGATGCAGTCTTTCGCGATGCGCAGGAAGTCGCAGTCCGCCAGGAGCTCCTCCATCTCGTAAAGGCGCAGGCCCGTCTCGAGAACCGTGTCGGCCGTATAAATGAACGTGTGCTTGTCGACCGACTCGATGAACAAGACGTCTTCTGCGCTCAGCACGCGCGTGCGGCCGTCGGCCGTGCCCGTCACCTTCCTGTCAAGCATGCGCAGCCGAGCCGCTATATCAAGCACGCGGCGATCGGCCCTTACGCAGACGATCGTGACTTCTATATCTTGAGCTGCTTCTTGCTCTTCGATCGTGATCTTCATGCGTCCCCCTTTCGGACTGCTCTCATGCTAGCTGACGAAGACCGCCGAACCTTCGGCGTTTAACCAAGCTGCGCTGTCGAGGAACCAAGATGCAGACTGGGCGAGCTGGATGGCGTGAGAGACTGTAGTCGCGCATCAGACGGTGTTGTGGCTCATGATTAGCCAGTCTTCGCTCGACGGAGTCGGCGTTTACGTCAGCGCCGAGTTCGGGAGCGCATTGAGGTCATTCGCATTTCCCCATGCATTTGAAAGTGGAACCGTTGAACTCTTGGGCAAATAAGCCGCCTGCGACGATTCTTTCGGTTGGAGCTCTTCCCGCGGCCTGCGGGCAATATTCCAGAGCTCGCGGACCGTTGACGGGGTTGAAAACCACCCGGTGCCGCCCTGCCCGGATTTCTCTCGGCGTCTTCGGCCTTTCGAATCCCATGGTTGGGCCGAAAGGTGGACCGTCCCCCGGATCTCGGGGTACAGCGCCGCGTTCAGGTCGCGTTGGCGCCTGTTGGTTTCGCTCGGGACGGACAGTCATCCGCGAACGCGCACACTGCGCATTAGCGGGCATCCGGCCCCTTGCTTTGGGTTGATTCGATCGCGTTCCCTGGGGCGGGCGGTGTCCTCAACCGCGGCACACGCCTCTTCTTGGCATCCCGGCGTCTCCAGCCAGCGCTGGACTGCTGCTGTCGCCTGTGCGTTACTTGACGTTTCATGCATAATGCCAGCCACCCCGCGACATCACGTTCGCAGCGCGCAGGGACCGGAGAATCTTCACGATGGTAGTTGACGCCTAATACATTGTATCGTATAGTGTGTATAGCACAGTATACGACGAGGGAAGGTGTACGGATGGAGGCCCAGATGAAGCGCGGCTTCCTCGAGGCCTGCGTGCTCGCGGCCGTCTCGGGCGAGGAGTCCTACGGCTACCAGATCGTGAAGGACGTGCCCGCGAGCATGGGGCTCACGGAGTCGACGCTCTACCCGCTGCTCAAACGCCTGGAGAAAGCCGGATGCATCACGGCGCGCTCCGCCGAGCACAACGGTCGGCTGCGGCGCTATTACCGCATCACGGACGAAGGCCGCGAGCGCATCGAGGAGTTCCTGGCCGAGTGGCCGTCCGTGCAGGAGATCTATGCATACGTTGAGGAGGCGCACCATGACGCGCGATGAGTTCCTGGGCCGGCTGGGCGAGCTGCTCGCCTGCCTGCCGGCAGACCAGGTGAGGGAGACGCAGGAGTTCTACGCCGAGGCCATCGCCGACCGCATGGAGGACGGCATGGGCGAGGAGGAGGCCGTGGCCGCCATGGGCGCACCCGGCGAGGTGGCAGAGGCCGTGCTCGACGACCTGCCCGCCGTGCCGCGTGCGATTGCGCGGACCAGGCGCAGGAGCACGACGCTCCTGTGGGTGCTGACCATCGTGGGGTCGCCGGTGTGGGTGCCGCTGTTGCTCGCCTTTGCGGCCGTGGCCGTTGCGGTCTACGTCTGCATCTGGATTCTCGCGCTCTGCGTGTGGATCGTGGCTGCGGCCCTTGGTGGCGCGGGCGTGGTCGAGCTCGTGTTCGCCGCGTGCGGCGTCGTCATCGGGCATGTCCCGTACGTCCTTGCATCGGCGGGCGTGGGGCTCGGATTCATCGGCGCGGCGCTTCTCGCGGGCACGGGCGCCTGGGCGGCCTCCAAGCAGATCGCGCGCCTCTCGGCGCTCTGGGTGAAGAAGGCCGTCTCGCCCTTCTGCAAGAGCAAGGGTGAGAAGGGCGACGGGGGCGCGGCTGCGGCGGTGCACCTTACGGCTTAGGAAGGAGCCAATGCTATGACCAGTGCCAAGAAGATCTACCTCGCCGTGGCGGGCGGGCTCGTGGCCGCGGGCGTGGTCCTCGCGGGCATCGGCTTCATCGTCTCCGGGTGCGACCCGGCAGTCTTCAACACGCAGATCGACCTGCGCGACGACACCGTCGTCCTCGGTGGCGTCGAGGTGGACGACCCGACGGGGCTCCCCCTCATCGAGCAGCTCGACGGATTCGGCGAGGTCGACACCTCCGGCATCACCGCATCCGAGGCCCCTGCTGCCCCGGAGGCGCCCGCCGCTCCCTAAGCATAGCGCGCCCGGACGCCCCGTCCGTCGGGCTGTGCAAGCCTGTGGAACCCGAACCTCAACCCCAACCCAACCGGCCTCGAGCCTGCGCCGATTCGCTCCCCGCCCCGCGCGGGGGCCCATGACGCATACCCAAAATCCGTCCGAGGAGAAAGGAAAGCAATGACGACAGCCATGCCCCTCCGCCTTCACGGGGTCACGAAGGCGTACCGCGGGAGGACCGTCCTCGGTCCCATCGACCTCGCTCTCGAGGCGGGGCGCGTCTACGGGCTCATCGGCGAGAACGGCGCCGGGAAGTCCACGCTCATCCGCATCATCACGGGCACCACTAGCCCCAGCTCGGGCTCGGTCGAGCTGTTCGGCGCGCGCGGCGGACGCGGGCTCGCCGCCGCCCGGAGGCGCATGGGCTACATGCCCGACGCGAGCTCGGCCTACCCGGGGCTCTCCGCGCGGGAGAATGGATTTGCAACGGTTGCTTAAACAATTTTGACAGGGACAGCCCTGCGTTCCTGAACTCAACTGGGCTCATGTAGCCCAGTGTCAAAGGGGCAGCCGCCCCAGTCCGCGTACCAGACCTGCGTGCCGCCGAGGGAGTTCTTCCTCCAGTAGGGCCAGTGCGGGACGTCCATCCTCTCCTCCTTTCGGGGCGTCAGGCGCCGGGCCCAAGGCCGCACCTGCGCCCCAGCTCCGCCACGAGGGCGTCGTTGTCGGTCACCGAGACGATGGCGTCGCCGTCGTAGGGCGCCTCGATGTAGACGCGGTCGAGCGAGTTGGCCGTCCCCGCCCAGAGCGTCCTGGTGCGCCGGACGCCCCGCACGTGGGCGTAGGGTATCACCGAACGCGTCCCAGCGTACACGACGACGAGGCAGTCGCCGTAGAGCTCGAGGCGGTTGCTGCGGACGGGCAGTGCGGCCAGGGCCACGAGGGCCGGGACGGGCAGCAGCGCGAGCCAGCCCCATAGGAGTGCGGGACTCGAGCTCAGGAAACACGCGATACACGCCGCGGATAAACCGCCCGCCACAATCACCATGGCCGCTATGAACCACGGGTCTGTCCTGCCGGGGAACACCCGCTCCGGCCGCTCGCCCTTCTCACCCATTACGGCCTCCCTCCCGACGCCCTCCCTGGCGGCGCGTGGGGTCGGAGAGTGCTGTTGAGCCCGTCGCCAACCATCTCGCCCCCCGTTCCGTGGGCCTTCTGTAGTGGTGTGTACCCCCGACTGTTCGACGGATGTCGTACGATTGGACGTTTGTCGAACTTTTTAAGACGGGTGCGACAAGATCGAGCAGATTGTCCGCGCGAGAGGCTTCCCGCCGCTGTACGCGACCGAGGGAGGGGGCTCTTGCCCTCGACCGCGCAAACCCGGAAGGCGAGGACTACCTTGACCTCTGGTGCTCGCTTACCATCAACCTTTCGGGTGGCCCCTTCGCTTCTACGTGACGCATTCACGCTTGTGCCCAGCATCATGGACATGGGCGTCGCCAAGTTGGCCGACGGGGCGCAAGCCCCTCTTGACTCAACGTTCGACGAGATAAACCGCATGTTCTCAAAACTCGGCTTTATCGATTACAATTCACGCCTCGCGCAAGGGCCGTTCTACTCCCCAAACCTAATCTGCCTGTCGCATGCCTCGTGGCGACGGGGCGGCGCCTTCTCGCGTGAGTCAATTCCCGTTTTACTGGTGCGGATCCCAACATGCCCTTATGCATGTTGCTCCGCCGCTTTCGAAACTTCAAAACCATTCGATTTTCGAAACTGAGTGGGAATTAGTTATCGGTACGTTTTTTTATAAAACGTAAAAAATCACCCCCATAACCGATAAAATGGACGCTGAGGAAAGGGGTTCATCTTGCGTATATACCGACGTGAAAAGTATCTGAAGCGAATGCGTGGTTTCTACCACGATGACGGGATGATCAAGGTGATCACCGGTGTTCGCAGGTGCGGCAAATCCTGTCTCATGCAATCGATCGCTGACGAGCTTGTGGAATCCGGTGTGGCGGAGGATCACATTATCTATATCGACCTCGACTCACGGGAGAACAGGAAGGTCAAGACGACCGATGAGCTCGAAAACCTTATTGACATGTCGACCCCCGCAGACACTGAGGGGACGAAGTACCTTTTCATCGATGAGATTCAGAACGTAGAGGAATTCGAGCTGCTCATCAACGGCTACCGGACAGATGGCGGTTGGTCCATCTTCATTACCGGTTCGAATTCATATCTGCTTTCTGGGCAGCTTGTTACAAAGCTGACGGGTCGCTATATCGAGTTCGAGGTGTTCCCACTCGATTTTGCGGAATATATCGATATGAAGCGTTTTCTCGGCAAGCCCGTCAATGACCTTCTCGTGGGAGAGTTTACCGAGTACCTGACCCTTGGAGGCTTTCCCAAAGCGCTGGAGTATGAGGGCGAGGATGAAAAGCGCACCTATATCAAAAGTGTTATTCATGAGATCTTTGAAAAGGACGTCAAACATTCGAACAAGATCAAGAATGTCTCGGTTTTCGATGCCGTCCAGACGTATCTCATCAACAACTTTGGTGCGCCGACGAACCTGAAGAACCTCCTTGCGTACTTCAATGATGTCGAGAAGATTCCCATCAAGCGCGAAACGCTCAATCGGTATATCCAGATTCTTGTTGACGCGAAGATACTTTATCGCTGCTCGAGGTTCGATCTCAGGTCTCGGCGATCGCTTATCCGCGAAGAGAAATACTACCTGGCGGATCCCGGTTTCTATTTCGCCATGAACACGGATGCGAGGATTAACTACGGGCCGGCGTTGGAGAACGTGCTCTACCTCTATCTTGCATCGCGCGGGTACGAGCTTTCTGTGGGCCGTATCGGGAAGCTCGAGTGTGACTTCATCGCTCGTAGGCGCAATGCTTACGCCTACATCCAGGTCTCTATGTCGATTGCCGACAGAGGCGTCGAGGAGCGCGAGTACAGGCCGTTCGGCCACATCAGGGATGGGTATCCGCGCTACTTATTCACGCTTGATCCTCTATTGCAGGAGAGGGATGGTGTCAGGCACCTTAACATGGCGTCGTTTATGCAAGATGGCGGTGATCTTATTTGAGTGGTGGCCAGATTCCTTTGCTTCCAAGCTGCAGCGGAGCCGAGCCGCCTGAGATGTTTACGCTCAGCAGGTTCGCATCCGGCAGCTTTGTGGTCATGCTCCAGAACGGGAGCGTGATGATGCTGGGGGTTATCTCGCCCATGCCCGGGAGCTGCTCGGCGCTTATTCCGAAGGGGGCATGCGGGCAGTATCGACTCGCCATGATGCCTGCGGTTCATCTTGACTGCTGGTCCATCCAAGCAAGCGGTGCTGGAGATTGGTGCCTGCGATGTTCTTGCTTCCGCTTCGACGTTAGCTGCTCGAGACGCGTCGCCTAGGGTTCCTGCTGGCGGTCTGTCTTCTCGCCGGAGGAGAGGTGACCGTTCCTTGCGAGGCTTCGGGACTGGCTATATCTGCTTTCGGCGGGCTTGCTTGAGCCAGTTCTTTTCGAAAGTGCCGAAGCCGCCGAAGAACTTGTTGTACGTCTCGCCATCCTCCTTGGCCTCGTACTTTACTTAGGCGAGTTCGATGGTGCAGAGGTAATCCGCAACTTGTTCGAGGCGGTAGTCAGTCATCGAGGTCTTTCGATATGGCCAGCGAGGCAGCGAGGCGTTGGTTGATTTCCGATCTCAGCCGAACACATTGAGCAAATAGGCCGTTCCCGCAGTTAGCCGAACGCCCCCGCGGCCCC
>NZ_WWSL01000046.1:0-8322 GCF_009875845.1 Collinsella sp. BIOML-A6 | reverse complement strand
GGGGCTAGTTCCGCGTTGCGCTAGCTGCGGAAACGCGGGGGCCGTTCAAGCTGTTGCGTTGAGATTGAAAATCAACCGTCCCCATATTTACTGAACACCTCGTAAAGACAAAGATGCGGTCAACCAGTTTTCCAAGAAGTATAACTGCGACCTTGCTCTTGCGGAAGAATATCTGAAAGTTGTCCGTGGAATCCGCAACCAGCAGCCGTTCTATATAACGGACGAGGACGGCGAGGAAACAGGCGAGGATATAGCCCTTGACGATAGCTGGAACTATACCGACATCCTCTGGAACGGCATACAAGCAGAAAAGGTACAGCGGGCATTTGAGAAGCTGAATTACCGGGAACAGACCTTGCTCGAAAAACGGTTAGCAATCTGTATGACCTGCGGGCGAGTTGGCTCATGGAAGAACCGCCCCACTTTTGAAGAATTGGCGATTATGTTTGAGGGCAGCACAGCCAGCGGTGCAGAGCGAGCCTACCGGAAAGCGGTGGACAAACTGACAGAACTGCTGGTTGCCGAAGGTGCGCTCCATGCTGTCCGGCTGAAACAGAAAACCAAAACCAAGCGCAAAAAGAAAATCGCCGCCGCAATCTACGAATATCAAGCAGACTGCGACGGCGAATGGGGCGAAATTTCAGTTGATTTTGAGAACGGCACAGCAGAGATTATCCGACTTGCTGATTGGGATACAATTAAAACGAACTGGTTTGCCAAGGAGGCGATCCGGTATATTTTATCATTGTCGCCTGATGCTCTTACAAAATATATGCTCGTCCCCCTTGAGCCGCCACTTATATCTTGAATCCTTACAACCACTGTAAGTGGTATTTGCTGTGTTCCCATGCTATCATTTTATTACAAATGATAGGAGGTATTCACATGAAACCCATTTTGAATATTGAAAATTTAACAAAAATCTATGGCAATGTGCCAAGTCAAACAAAGGCACTGAATGGGATCACCTTCCAGGTGATGCCGGGAGAGTTTCTCGGCATTATGGGAAGCAGCGGTTCCGGTAAATCCACACTGCTCAATTGTATTGCGACTGTGATTCAACCCACAGGTGGAAGCATTCAGGTGGAAGGCGATACTCTGCAATCCCTCAAGGGAAAGGCTCTTGCAGAGTACCGTGGCAAAAAAGTTGGTTATCTATTCCAGAACTTTGAATTGCTGGACAACCTGACTGGCAGGGAAAACATCCTGCTCCCGACTTCCTTGCATGGGGTATCCGAAGCAGAAAGCAGCCAGCGGCTGAAGCAGTTGGCTGACTATCTGGAAATCACTGATGTTCTGGATAAGTTTCCGTCCAAGATGTCCGGCGGCCAGCGTCAGCGTGTTGCGGCAGCAAGGGCTCTGATCTTACATCCCCAAATGATCCTTGCCGATGAACCGACGGGTGCGCTGGATTCTAAGAACGCAAGAAGTCTTATGGAGAAGCTGTCCGGCCTGAATCGTGACGAACAAGCTACGATCCTGATGGTAACCCATGATTCCAATGCCGCCAGCTTTTGCAAGCGCATTCTGTTCATCCAGGACGGCGTGATCTTTCATGAGCTTCGGCGTGGAGACGAAAGCCAGCAGGAGTTCTACGGGCGCATCCTGAAGGTGATGGCGCAACTGGGAGGGGGCAGCGCAAATGTTCTCTAATCTCATTCTTCGGAACAGCCACCGCAGCCGAAAGGAAAACGGTCTGTTTTTCAGCTCCCTGGTGATTTCTATTGTTGCCTTTTACATGATTCTTTCCATCTCCACTCAAGATGTGATGCTCTTTTTGCAGAAAATGGAGAGTGACGCAGTTGACAAACTCCTGCTTCTGATTCCTGCGTTTTATGGGATGACCCTCGGTATTCTGTTCTTTTTGATCTATTTTGCCTGCAAGTATCAGTTCGAGCGCAGACGGCATGAGTTTGGTGTTTATCTAATGTTGGGGATGCGTAGAAGTAAACTGTTTGGTATGCTTCTGGCGGAAGATTTCCTGACCAGTATTCTTGCCATGCTCATAGGCTTACCTGTGGCTGTGGTGCTTTCAGAAATTGTCAGTCTTGTCACCGCCAAGCTGGTAGGCATGGGGATCATCGGTCATCAGTTTTCTTTATCCTGGTCTGCAATTGAATGGACGCTGGCAGGATTTCTGGCAATTAAGCTGACGGCACTTCTGATTTTGAGTGGACGAATCAGCCGCCAGGAGATCGGTACTTTGCTATCCCAGCCAACGAACCGCCCCAAAAAGCAAATGCCATCTGTTATCTATGGACTGGCTGCTATATGCGGAAGTGTGATGTTGGCAGTGGCTTACTACATGGCGATTCAGGGAATTGCATGGACAAAGGTAAGTATGATGGGACTGACTTTGCTGTTGGGCATAGTTGGTACGATGCTGCTTTTCTATGGGATGCGTGCGCTGATTGCTTTGATTGTTAAGAAAGGAAAAGGAAATAAGCAGCTTCATGTATTTACCTTCCGGCAGATTCAGGAGAATGTTATTCATCAGTCAACCTCCATGGCCATCAGCTCCCTGCTGATTCTGGCGGCGCTGTGTTGTTTTGGTGCGGGCGTAGGAATTGCAGGAACGAATAGCCTGTCTTCTGGCCATGTAATCGACTATACTTTTGAAGATCATACTGCAGAAGATTCATCGCAGGTTCTTCCGAATATAAAGGCAGCCCTGAAAGAAAACGGTTTGGAAAATCAATTTTCAGAGCTTTTTGAAATGAGGGTTGGGCGTATTCGCACCACAGAAGATTATGATAATGCCTACAGCATGGACGCTGTTATGGACTCTCTTCGGAGCCTGCCCCAGTCGGAAGACCGGGATGTCCTTCTGAACAATCTTGGTTATGCCACATACCCATATTTGATTTGTTTATCGGACTATAATCGTTTGTTGGAATTGTCCGGCAAACCGGCTCTCCAATTAGGCGAAAAGGAGGCCGCTGTCTATATTGATACAGAGTTTACTACGGTAAGTCGTACCGCAATGCTGAACCAAGTATTGGCCGGACAGCCCAAGGTGGAACTGGATGGTAGTCCGATTCATCTTACAGGAGAGGTTCAGTCTGTGAATTTGGTCACGGACCGTTCTATAACCTTGTCCTTTGCATTGATTCTTCCGGATGAAGCATTCCTATATTATAGCCAGGGAATGTATGATACCTATGTCAATGCGGTGCTCAGTGAGCAGGCTCTGGATGGAAATAGCCTTATGACTGCATATTTGGATTTGAACGAGAAGCTGGACGAAACTGGCATTGAATATGAAAGCTATCTTCAGAATATAGGTCGTCAGCTTTTCTACACCATAGCATCCAGTTATATTACCCTCTATCTTGCGATTGTTTTCCTGGTAGTTGCCAACACCATCGTGGGTGTTCAGTTCCTGATGAGTCAGCAGAAAACCGGGCGCAGATACCAGACCCTGATCCGCCTGGGAGCTACTTACGAAACCCTTTGCCAGTCTGCTGGAAAGCAAATTACCTGGTTTATGGGACTTCCTGTATTGGTTGCGGCTGTCAGCAGTCTGTTTGGAGTCAGGGCGTTATTTACAGGGATACTCTCGTCCCGAACCCGTGGGACAGTGTCTGAAATGCTGCTTGTATCTGCTGCTATGATTTTACTACTTTGCGTGATAGAATATATTTATATGAGAGTGGTCAAGCGCTCCAGTGATCGGTATTTGCTGACACTGATGCAGCCGCAGAGAGAAGAATAATTTGGAAGGAGGTGCTGTCATGAAAAGAATTGCTGTTGTGGAAGATGAAGTCTATATGCGGGAAGAACTCTGCGATATGCTCCAAAAGGACGGCTATCTTGTGGAGGCAATTACCGAGTTTGAAGATGCCGCTCGGCTCTTGGCAGCCCTCCGCCCTGACCTTGTGATCTTAGACCTGAACTTGCCGGAGATCAGTGGCTTTTAAATCTGCCAGGAGCTAAAGAATAAAACTGCTATCCCCGTCCTGGTGCTGACTTCCAGAGATCAGGTAAAGGATGAACTGCAAGCGTTCCAGTTGGGTGCCGATGAATATTTGACGAAGCCGTGCAGAAAAGATCGACTTCTTGCCAGGGTATCCAATATTCTCAAAAGGTATGAAGGCCGTACCAATCTCATAGAGGGACCAGATTTCCTGTTAGACCAGCAGACCTACACGCTTTATATTCATAATACCTCTGTGGTGCTTCCAAAAAATCAGGGAAAACTGTTGGTCGCTCTTTTGTCCGGCGGCGATGCTCTGGTCACGACGGAGCAGCTTTGCATGGCACTATGGGGAACCACGGAATACATAGATGAAAATGCCTTGCAGGTTAACCTAACCCGGCTGAAAAAAACGATGTCCGCCCTTGAAATGAAGCAGCGAATCGTTGCAGTTCGAGGAATGGGCTACCGTTTGGAAGCGGAGGTGTCTCTATGAAGCAGCTTTGGCACATGATAGAACGGTACTACCCCTGGCTTCTGTTGCTGCTGGGCGTGGATTGCTTTTGCGCTGTCATTCTTTGGATTTCTGACATTCAGGTATTTCAAACCTTGATCGGGTTAGTAGTTCTGACGAGCATCCTTTTGTTTTCAGCGATTCTGTTTGTACTAAACAAGAGGGAGAACACCCACATGGAACTGTTCCGAGATTTCCTCAGTGATCCTACCATCTGCAATGAAGAACGGCTGCTCAGTGCCATTAGTCAGAAAGAAGGAGAATCTGTCCGATTTTTGGCTTCGGTTTTACGGGAATACAAAAACGAGAGTAACAATATGGCGGATGCCCTACGGGACTATGAAGAATACGTGGAGGGCTGGGCACATGAAGCGAAAACGCCCCTATCGTTGCTGACCATGCTCTTGGATAACCGGAACGATGAAATCTCTCCTTCCCTGCAAGCAAAGCTGGATTATGTCCGCAGTCAGCTTCAGGAGGATGTCACGCAGATGCTGTACTATGCCCGGTTGAAGAGCAGTACAAAGGATTACCGATTTGAGGATGTCAATTTGAATGACTGCTTGGGTGAAGTTCTGGAGGACTATGCCCCACTTCTTGAAGAGAAGCATTTTGTCATTCTCAACAAACTGCAATCTGAAACAGTCTATACAGACCGTAGAGGACTTCAGTTTATGTTGGGACAAATCGTTAGCAATGCCATCAAATATAGCAGCGATAGTCCCATGCTTACAATTTCCGTGATACATTCGGAGACTGCAGATATCCTTTCTGTTGAAGATAACGGCATTGGCGTAAAAAAATATAATCTGCCGTACATTTTTCAAAAGGGCTTTACCGGGGATTCTACTGACAGCAGAAAGAAGGCTACCGGTATGGGACTTTACCTGGTTAAGAAGATGGCCGACGATCTAAATCTTCATCTGGAAGCAGCTTCCCAGTGGGGAAAGAGCTTCAAGATTGTCATCTTCTTTCCTAAATTGAGATCCAACGGAGGGAAATAATATAAACAGAAAAACGCCCGCAGGATTTTCTCCTGCGGGCAGCGTGTTGTCAGCTATCCCAAGGCTTGTATTCTGTTACAGTTTTCAAATAGGTTTCGGGATCGCCGTTCAAGATAAGGTCTGCATACTCCAAAGGAGCGTTGTAGATCAAATAATCCAGCTCTGACCGCTGATACATATTGTCAGCAATCTCGTTCTCAACGACGATAGTGTCAATCGCAATCATACTGCCGTCGCTGAATTTCACTTCCACACAGCAATTATCCATATTGTAGGCACAAGATATTAAGGTTTTCATGGTATGTCCTCCATAATTCGTAATATAAAGCGAAAATCCCGTCTGACTTCCTGTTAGAAATCAGACGGGATTTGTCCGTATGCACCCCGGAAACCGTCAGCTAACAGTTGATAAGTAAATTAGTTCCTTATCACTGTTAAGCCAACGCTCAATTTCTTTTTTGCGCTGTTCTTTCTCCTTCGGGGGAAGTACCGGCGTGAGGCTTTCCAGCACAATGATCTTCCCTTGAAATGCGACAGACTTTGTTTCTCGTTCATAAGTGACAGCTTGCGTCATTGAAAACCTCCTTTGCGAAAGTGCGTGTATATGCCAGCCTTTCCCACTTGTCCCGTGGGGAAATGTCAAAAGACGGCACCCAGCAGGTGCCGCCCTTTGAGCTTTCTCCACTTCGGGTCAATGTGGCCCGAGGTCAGTAAGGACTGGAAAGGTACTTTTCTTTGGCGTCCTCCACGCTGTTGAGGTCGAATACTTCATAAAGCTGCCCCACAACACGCCGTATATCCTTCTTTGAAAATCCGCAGTCCTCCATTGCCATAATGACATAACCACGGCAGGCGTCATTGCTCCATTCGTCCGGTTCCAAGCCGGGGATCATTCCAAACGCATTTCCCATAAAGTGCTCCTTTTTTGAAAAGATGGGGAGCCACGCCGGATTGGTTGGCCTATCATCAGACAGCATTGCCGGGGGCTCCCCATAGGTTTTCACTTCATTTCAGACACACCGGACGGGCATAGGCTTCATGCCCCATAGTATTTCAACTCTCCCCATTCTGATGGCAAGGCGTTCTCATTGCCTGCGACGGCTCACGGCTTGCAAGGCCGCTTCAACGCTCGGACTGTGACTAAACGCAAGTATCCGGGTTCTGCGCCTGTTCCGGTGGAGCCAGCCTTGCCCCACCTATGGCATGGACCTGTTCGCTCGCTCAGTTTTACAAAGACTGTATTCTCTGAAATCCGAGGTCATGGCGGGTCTGTCACACAGCGCGTTCCCCTTCGTATCCGGGTGTCTTTTTATTCAATTTTCAATCTGCATGAGGCTTGTCTGAACCTCGGGCCATTGTGACCCGAAGTGTTTTGCCTCTCATAAGCCATTTCATTTTCCGGCCTAAATCGGTACGCCTTACAAAGAATTTTTCAAAATTTTTTCTAAGCGCCGCAGACCTCGCTCGATTGCGACACGAACCACTTTTTCATGGACGCCCTCTGCCCGGGCAATGTCCTGTTTGGTCATGCCGAGAATGAAATGAGCATAAATCCGTTTTGCCTGTTTGTCCGGCAAACTGGAAATCGCTGCGTGAAGCTCCTGCATGGTCACTTTCCGCTCATACAGTTCATGGGGCGATAAGGCGACAAAGACAGCTTCGTGCTCCAGCCCGTCGTCCCGATCAAGGGAATAGTAGGCTTTGTGGCGGTATGTACGCAGCCGATAAGCAGCCTCTTTACGCTCAAACTCTTTGAACATTTCTGCAACTTCTTCCGATACTTCCATGAAGCAATCCGATGTATAAAATGGGTAATAGTCCCGCAAATTGATAATAGCCATATTGACCTCCGTTTCGGTTGTTGGTTGACGAGTGACCGAAACGAAGGCGGCGGGGAGCGGCACCGGGGAATGACTTCGGGCCAACATGACCCGAAGCTAACGCATAAGAACGCAAAAGCGCCCGGGCGGCATGAAGCCACACGGACGCATGAAATGACATAATAATTAAGGTTCCAACAAATTTCGCATACATAGCCGGAATAACCCGGAGGCGGAGCTATGCTTTTTTTAACTGATGTAGGTCATGGGTGCTATGAAAAAAGGCAAAAATAGACACGGCGGCAATCCTCCTATATGCCGCCGTGGATTTACACGGTGTTAGGTCGTCGTTGGTTTAGGATAGACGAAAAGAAACGGCGGCTCTGATTTTCTCAAAACCGCCGTATCAGTCGATGATACAGAAAAGCGCACGAAATCCTCTGCCCGTCAGCGGTTTTTTTCTTTTCCCCGCTGTGGAGGCAGATGTTTGAATATGTAGGTATGTTTCATGCCGCAAAGGCCAAAACATACCGTGTTAGTCAGTCAATTTGAATTAGAGTTCAATTCTTGCTTTCGATGGCTTATCTTCACAATAGGTAACTTTAATCGTTGTTCCCTTGTCAGGGACTTTGTTTCCTGCGCCAATCCATTTTCGGCAGATGTAATCTTTTCCGTCTATCGTATATTTGACCTTGATAGTATGCGGAAAGGCTGCGCCATCCATAGCGTGAGCGCGGACAGGTTTACGATTCACTTTTAACCACCATTGTTTTGTAACTGAAATTACAGTTCCCATTGTTTCTTTTTCCATAAGTTACCTCCAATGATATTTTTGATTGATGATACCTATTTTCTGTTCAACCTTTTTTCTGTTAAACCTTTTCTTTGTTTGTAGTAAAAGCGGAACGCTGCTGCGCCGGTGGCCACCAACTGCACCAGAATCAGCGCAGCGAACAGGCCGAAGCTCTCATAGTAGAACAGTAGAACAGTTGGTTGATTTCCGATCTCAGCCGAACACATTGAGCAAATAGGCCGTTCCCGCAGTTAGCCGAACGCCCCCGCGGCCCC
>NZ_WWSL01000001.1:0-153628 GCF_009875845.1 Collinsella sp. BIOML-A6 | reverse complement strand
GCCAGAGCATGGGGGGCACGCCCGGTCCCGTTCCGAACCCGGAAGCTAAGCCCCATCGCGCCGAGAGTACTGCGGGGCCAGCCCGTGGGAGGCCAGGGCGCCGCTGACCGGTGGACGGCACCGAGCCGTGCATGGAACTTAAGAAGGGGGAGGCCTCGCGGCCTCCCCCTTTTTTGCGTATGATAGACACCTTTAATACAAGAACTCGCCTTCATTTAGCTTGTCTTACTGTTTGGCTGTATTTTGAGTCCTTCTTTTGTATTTGCGCGATAATAACTCCCATTGGCGTTAGGGAGGACTTGATGTTTACCGTTTTTGTCTTGGGCAATATTGCTTCGGGTAAGTCGACTGCCTGCCGCTATCTCGAATCTCATGGGGCCATGCTTATCGATCTGGACGAGCTTGCCAAATCGCTGTATGTGCCAGGCTCCGATATCGTCAATGCCCTCGCGGAAGAATTCGGTTGGGACATTCTGGATGGGGAGGGCGGTATTCGCCGCAATGTCCTCGCTGGTCGAGCTTTCGCCTCTCCTGATACAGTTGCGCGGCTCAATGGCATCGTTCATCCGGTTCTTATCGAGCAGCTGTCACTGAGGATTCTTGATCCGGTCTGCTGCACGGTTTCGTCCCCCCGTTATCCCTTTGCGGTGGTCGAGGTTTCTGCCCCGACTGGTTTTGAGGATGCTTTTGGCCTGGCTGATGAAATTCTGGTTATCAGCGCTCCTTTAGCAGTTCGTCGCGAGCGTGCCATTCATCGTGGTATGGAGCCCACTGATTTTGATGCGCGGTCTGCATGTCAACCTGATGAGGCTTCGCTTTGCAATCTCGCTACGACGGTAATCGATAATGCGGCGGGCGACAACTTGCTCTTTGAACAACTGGACGCATGGCTTGTGCACCATGGCTTCGGGGATGTAGTGGATAAGGAGGAGGCCGATGTCTAGGACACGTTTCTTTACGTGGTTTCGCGTGGCGCCACTTGCCGTTGTGTTCGTCTTTGGCCTTATTTCGCTCGTCTACTCGTATGCTCCTGCCGCCTTCTTTAAGCCTTTGTATCCAATTGACTACGAGGCGTACGTAAAGCAATCGAGCATTTCGCACAATCTAGATCCGTATCTGGTGTGTGCTGTCATAAAGTCTGAATCGAATTGGGATCCCGAGGCTGAGTCGAATCAGGGCGCTCGGGGATTGATGCAACTGATGCCCGAGACTGCCCAGGATATGATTGCCTTGGGTCTTGTCGATGGTAGTGAGTATTCAGCCGACAATCTTAACGATCCCGCTACGAACATCGAGTTTGGCTGTGCGTATCTTTCATATCTTCTAACGTATTTTAACGGGTCGACGGACAGCGCTATTGCCGCATATAACGCCGGCATGGGCAATGTCGACGGATGGGCGCAACAGAGCACATCGCTTCATAATGCAATCACCTTTCCCGAGACGCAGGCTTATCTGATTCGCGTCAATAATGCCTGGGTTCGATATAAGACGCTCTATCCCGATCGGTTCGTATAGGACTATGCCTGCCGCCTGCGTATGCTGCAGATATATGAGTTAGGAGTATCAATGGCGGAATTTGAAGTTGAGCGTGTTGGAGGGGAGCTCAAACGTTTTGGCGTTGAGGGCTCTGAGGTGCCGTTTAAGGTCGTGTCCCCATACGAGCCCGCTGGTTCCCAGCCCAAGGCCATTGAGTCGCTTGTACAGGGCGTGAGGGATGGAGATCGCTATCAGGTTTTGCTGGGCGTGACTGGTTCGGGCAAGACCTTCACGATGGCCAAAACCATTGAGGCCCTGGGGAAGCCGACGCTGGTCATGGCTCCCAATAAAACGCTTGCCGCTCAGCTCGCGAGCGAGCTCAAGGAATTCTTCCCTGACAACGCCGTGGTCTATTTTGTGTCGTACTACGATTACTATCAACCCGAGGCGTATGTGCCGCAAAGCGATACGTATATCGAGAAGGATTCCTCGATTAACGAAGAGGTCGAAATGCTGCGACATCAGGCGACCGCATCGCTGCTATCTCGACGCGATGTGATCGTCGTCGCATCGGTCTCGTGTATCTATGGCATCGGTTCTCCCGAGGACTATGCGGGGCTGGCACCGAACGTCGACAAGAAGGTGCCGCTCGAGCGCGATGACTTTATCCATGCGCTTATCGATATCCAGTACGATCGCAATGACTATGATTTGGCACGTGGCACCTTCCGCGTGCGCGGCGATGTCGTCGACGTGTATCCGCCCTATGCCGAGCATCCGTTGCGGTTTGAGTTCTTTGGCGACGAGGTCGAGCTGATTGCCGAGATCGATGAGGTCACCGGCGAGATGCTGCGTGAGTACGAGGCCATTCCCGTGTGGCCGGCCTCGCACTACGTGACTGAGAAACCCAAGGTCAAAGCGGCTCTGAAATCAATCAGTGAAGAGTGCGAGAAGCGTGTGGCCGAGCTCAAGGCGACTGATAAGCTGCTCGAGGCACAGCGTCTGCAGCAGCGCACCGACTATGATCTCGAGATGCTCGAGACCATGGGTTTTTGTAACGGTATCGAGAACTACTCGCGTCATCTGGACGGTCGAAAACCGGGCGAGCCGCCGTTTACCCTGATCGATTACTTTCCTAAGGACATGCTCTGCATCATCGACGAGAGCCATGTGACGGTGCCGCAGATTCGCGGCATGCACGAAGGTGACCGCTCGCGTAAGGTGACGCTGGTGGAGCATGGTTTTCGTCTGCCTTCGGCACTCGATAACCGCCCGCTTCGTTTCGATGAGTTTGAGGCGAGGATTCCCCAGTTCATCTACGTTTCGGCCACGCCGGGCGACTATGAGCTGCGGGTGAGCCAGAACGACGTTGAGCAGATCATTCGTCCGACCGGTCTGCTCGACCCCAAGATCGATGTGCGTCCGGTTCGTGGGCAGATTGACGATCTTGAGGACGAGATTCGCGAGCGCGTGGTGCGCAAGGAGCGCGTGCTGGTGACCACGCTCACCAAGCGCATGGCCGAGGACCTGACCGACCATCTGCTTGATGCCGGCATTAAGGTCAACTACATGCACTCCGATACAGCGACGATGGACCGTGTCGAGATCCTGCGAACGCTGCGCGAGGGAAAGATTGATGTTCTCGTTGGCATCAATCTGCTGCGCGAGGGCCTGGACCTTCCCGAGGTCTCTCTGGTGGCAATTCTCGACGCTGACAAGGAAGGCTTCTTGCGCAATCGCCGTTCGTTGATTCAGACGATTGGCCGTGCGGCCCGTAATGCCGACGGCGAGGTCATCATGTATGCAGATGTTGTGACCGATTCGATGAAAGAAGCCATCGAGGAGACGCAGCGCCGTCGCGAGATTCAGATGGCATATAACAAAGAGCATGGCATTGTGCCCAAGACGGTCCGCAAGGCCATTAACGACATTTCGAACTTTATTGCCGAGGCCGAAAAGACCGTGGGCTCGAAGGGGCGCTCGAGAGGCGATTCGCTGGGTCACGGTGCGTTCTATACACCCGACGAAAACGGCGAGGGCGCCGTGCCGGAGACGGTGGCACCCGAGCAGACACTTGCCGAGCAGCTGGAAGGGTTACCGCATGACGAGCTCGTGCGGATTGTCGAGACCATGGAGGAGGACATGCGTAACGCTTCCGCCGCCATGGACTTTGAGGAGGCGGCACGTCTGCGCGATGCCGTCGTTCAGATTCGGGCGATGCTTGAGGGCGCATCTGAGGACGAAACGATCGAGCGTTTGCGTTCGCAGGCTCGCAAGGGCTCCACCTTTGCTTCGGGCAGAAAACGTCAGGGTGCACGATTCGGGAAGTAGCGAACAGGCCCCGAGTTCCCTGTGGAGCTTGGGGCCTGTGTCGTTCGGACGCGGGAGTCCGTGCACTAGAGGTCTGCTATCAGCGCCTCAGCGCAACGGATGCCGTCGGTGGCGGCACTCATGATGCCGCCGGCATATCCGGCGCCCTCGCCGCAAGGGTAAAGGCCCGGAGTCGACACGGCGTGGCATGTTCGATCGCGGGTGACGGTGACCGGGGAGCTCGAACGCGTCTCCACGCCAGTGAGGACCGCATCGGGGCGGTCATAGCCACGCAGTTTCTTACCGAGCAGGGGGATTCCCAAACGAAGCGATTCGACGATATGCTGCGGGAGGGCATCGTCGATCGCCGTCCAGGTCACGCCAAGTGGATAGGTTGGTTTTACCTTTCCGGGTGCCGTGCTGGCGCGTCTAGCAAGGAAATCTCCGACGAGCTGTGCCGGCGCGTTCCAGTTGGAACCACCCAGGCGATAGGCGGCTCGCTCGCAGGCGCGCTGGAGCTCAATGCCCGCGAGCGGATCATCGCCGGGAAGGTCGTCAGGTGTGACGTTAACGAGTAGGGCGGCATTTGCGTTGCGCCCGTCGCGGGCATTGAGGCTGGCACCGTTGACGCACAGATGGCCCTGCTCGGAAGAAGCCGCGACAACCTGTCCGCCGGGGCACATACAAAACGAGAACACGCTGCGGCCGTTGGGGAGATGGGCGACAAGCTTGTAGGGGGCTGCTCCGAGTGCCGGGTGCCCCGCCGAGGGGCCATATTGGGCACGGTCGATGTCGCACTGTGGATGCTCGATGCGCACGCCCATGGCAAAGGTCTTTTGCGCGAGGGCAACGTTATGTTCTTTGAGAAGCTCGAAAACGTCGCGGGCGGAATGGCCGCAGGCGAGAATGAGGTGCTTTGTGGCGATTGTCTTGCTTGCGGTTTCTTGGGGCGTTTGGACATCGACGCCGGTGATGGCGCCAGATTCATCGGTTCGAATATTGACGAGCTTTGTTCGATAGCGGACGGTTCCACCGAGCTGCTCGATGCGCTGGGAAATGTTGGTGACGACGGTGGGGAGGATGTCGGAGCCGATGTGCGGCTTGGCGTCCCACAGGATGTCGCGAGGTGAGCCCGCTTCGACGAAGGTCTCGAGAATCAGTCGATGGGCGGGATTCTTGGTTCCCGTGTTGAGCTTGCCGTCCGAGAAGGTCCCTGCGCCGCCCAGGCCAAATTGGATATTGCTTTCGGGGTCGAGGATACGCTCCTTAAGAAAGAGATCAATCGCTTCCGAGCGGCGAAGTGCAGGGTCGCCGCGCTCGATGAGCAGGGGTTTAAGGCCCGCTTCGGCAAGGGTCAGGGCGGCGAAGAGACCGGCGCAACCGGCGCCGACAACGACGGGGCGCTCCTTGGGTGCATTCGGGACGGGG
Organism: Collinsella sp. BIOML-A6; assembly: GCF_009875845.1. Lineage (NCBI taxonomy): Bacteria > Bacillati > Actinomycetota > Coriobacteriia > Coriobacteriales > Coriobacteriaceae > Collinsella > Collinsella sp. BIOML-A6. The sequence goes on along the minus strand of NZ_WWSL01000001.1, from coordinate 148,411 downwards.
TTGGGGAATGAAGGAGCCTCGCCGTCTACCATGCGGATGCGCGAGCGGTTGCGCTCGGCGACGCGGTCGACCACCTCCTGCTCGAGTCGGGAGCTTGTCAGCTCAACTCGAAAGCTCAAAATAAAATGAACATCTCGCTTTTTACGGGCGTCGATTGACTTGCGATGGAGCTCAATGGCTTTAATCTGGGAATCCTCGCATCGCAGGGCTCGTTTGACGGCGCGTCTACCAATAGCGAGGCAGGCGGTTTCGTCGCCGGCCTCATCGAGTGACGCGTGGACTTGGGTGATTTCGATCATCGAGGTCTCCTTAGATGCAAGAAAGAGGCCGTCCGGTGTCCCAGACGGCCCGAATGCGCTTTGATTATAGACTGCGCGGCTATAGGCTGCTTGCAGCGCGAATACCCGAGATCCAAGCCCACGCAAGGTTGAAACCGCCGCAATCGGCATCGATGTCGAGCGCCTCGCCACAGATGTAAAGTGGGGCGCCTGCCGCGTTACTCACGCAGAGGTTGGGAGCCGAGACGCTCTCGATGGGCACGCCGCCGCGCGTGACCTGGGCCGAACGCTCCTCTGTCGTTCCCTCGACGAGCAGCTTAAAGTGCTTGAGGATTGAGACCAGATGGATGACGTCGTGCGACCCGGGGTGGCACTGTTCGAATACGGTGCAGACGACGTGAGAGAACTGCGGGGCGAGCATGCCGTCGAGCCAGCGGGGGTCGCGGGGCGAAAAGCCGCCGAGCAACTCAACTCGCTGGTTGAGCATATCGAGTAACTCGTCTTTAGAGAGGTCGGGGAAAACATCGAGCAGAATCGTGTCGCCGCGCTGGACGCGACGGGAGAGGTTAAAGGCGGCAACGCCCGAGATACCAAAGGTTCGGAAGAGCACTTCGCCGTCTTCGCGCCAGAGCTTCTCGTGATTGCGGGTGAGCGTCAAACGGGCGCGGACGCGCAGGCCATCCAGTGTCTTGAGCGCAGTCTGGTTGCCGAAAACCGATGCCGACACAGGGCAGAGGACGGGGCGCTGCGGCGTGAGGGAAAGATTGAACGTCTTCGCAATGTCGGCAGGGCTGCCGCCTGTAGCGATAATTACGGCCTTTGCCTGTAGCGTCTTGTTCGTGCGAGGGGTGTCGGCGAGCGCCTTTCGAAGCGAGCGGACCTCCGTTTTTCGGTCGTCGTGCTTTTTTGCCTTGAGTGCTCGCGCGGGACGGTCTATTTGGAGTGCCCAGCCCTCGGGGGCTTTGCATGTCGAGGCAACGTTTGCTCCGCAGATCAAGGTGATGCCCAGGTGATTGCAAGCGTTGAGAAGCGCATCGCGCACCGATTCGGCGCGAAGGGAGCGCGGATACAGCCGGCCCTCCTCGGAGGTCGTCATGATGCCCAGCGAGGAGAAGAAACTGCCGAGCTCTTGCTCAGGCTGGGGACCCATGACGGATTCGACGAAAGCGGGGTGGTTGTACCGCTGGAATTCAATTGATTCGTTGGAAAGGTTGCAGCGGCCGTTGCCGGTCGCAAGGAGTTTAAGGCCGCAGGCAACATCGCGTTCAACGATGCAGGCACTTTTGCCTGCGCGTGCGGCCGTAATGGCGGCGGCGAGACCCGAGGCCCCGCCGCCGATTACCAAGACGTCATAGGAGGCGTTCGTGTTCACTTAGGCCTCGGCGGTCTCGTGCGGGGCAATGGCTTCGACGGCAGAGACGGCCTGGGGCAGCATACGTGCGGGCAGTGCGGTCTCAACCTCGCCCTTATCGCAAGCCTCGGCGAGTGCTGGATTGATGGGAAGCTGCCCCAGGATCTCGAGGTTGTAACGCTCGGCGACCTCGGGGAGCTTGCTCTTGCCAAAGACTTCGATCTTCTTGCCGCAATCGGGGCACTCGATATAGCTCATGTTTTCGACGATTCCCAGAATGGGGACGTTCATCTTCTCGGCCATGTTGACCGCCTTGGCGACGATCATCGAGACCAGATCCTGCGGGCTCGTGACGATGACGATGCCATCGACGGGCAGCGACTGGAAGACCGTGAGGGCGACGTCGCCCGTTCCCGGAGGCATGTCGACCAGAAGGTAGTCGATGGGGCCCCATGAGGTTTCGCTCCAGAACTGCCTGATGGCACCCGCGATAACCGGACCGCGCCAGAGGACGGGGTCGGTTTCGTTTTGGAGCAGCAGGTTAGAGCTCATAACCTTGACGCCGTGCTCGGAGATTTCGGGCAGCATAAGGTTGCCGAGGGCATGGACGTGACGCCCGCTCATGCCGAACATCTTAGGGATAGAGGGGCCGGTAATGTCGGCATCGAGGACACCGACCTTGTGACCGTGGCGGGAAAGCTCCGTGGCGATGGCGCCGGTGACGAATGACTTGCCGACACCGCCCTTACCGGAAAGCACGGCGATAACGCGCTTGACCTCGGACAGCGTATTCTCCTCAAATTGCGACGGTGACGTTTGCCCGCCGGCTGCCTGTGCGTGCTCGCAACCCATGTTTGACTCCTTTGTATATGTTGGGGCCGGAGCCCCGCGGTGTGACACGAGCGCCATTGTACCCTCGTTTGCGAGCGGGAGTCATTCATGATGCGTGGTAGGCGATCGACGGTATTCGAACGTACGGACCGAGCGTGCAGTCTGCGGCGTCAGACAACGCAAAAGGTCTGCGAATCTTGTATTGCGAACATCTGTGCGCGTGGAGTGCGCTAAACTCATCGTCAGTGTGATTTGAAGTTGTAGGAGGCAAGGAGCTTCCATGTCTGATTCTTCTATCGTTATTCGCGGCGCGCGCGAGCATAACTTGCGCGATATCGATGTTTCCATTCCGCGTGACCAGCTCGTGGTCATAACCGGTCTTTCCGGATCGGGCAAGAGCTCACTGGCGTTCGATACCATCTATGCCGAGGGCCAGCGCCGTTACGTCGAGAGCCTTTCGAGCTATGCGCGTCAGTTTTTGGGCCAGATGGACAAGCCCGATCTGGACTCGATTGACGGCCTGTCGCCGGCCGTGTCGATCGATCAGAAGACGACGTCCAAAAACCCACGCTCGACGGTGGGCACCGTAACCGAGATTTACGACTATCTACGTCTGCTGTTTGCTCGTGTGGGAACACCGCACTGTCCTGAGTGCGGTCGTCTCATTGAGCGTCAGACGACCGATCAGGTCGCCGATAAGGTGCTGGCGGCGGGAGAGGGCCGCCGCGCGTTTGTGTTGGCGCCGGTGGTTCGTGGACGCAAGGGCGAATATGCCAAGCTGTTTGAGGACCTGCGTGCAGAGGGCTTTAGCCGTGTGCGCGTCGACGGCGAGGTGCGTTCGCTTGACGACCCTATCGACCTGGACAAGAAGTTCAAACACGACATTGAGGTCGTGGTCGACCGTATCGTGATTCGAGAGAACTCCCTGGGTCGCATTGCCGAGTCCGTTGAGCAGGCGACGGCACTGGCGCACGGTAACGTGAACGTGTACATGCTGCCCGACCGCGACGCGCCCGAGGGGACCGAGGGCGAGCTGCTGGAGTATTCGCTGGCACTGGCGTGCCCGGAACATGGACATTCCATTGATGACCTGCAGCCGCGCGATTTCTCGTTCAACGCGCCCTATGGTGCATGTCCCGAGTGCGATGGCCTGGGCTTTAAAAAGACAGTCGATGCCGAGGCGCTGATTGAAGACCCCTCAAAGTCGATTGCCGACGGAGTCTTTGGCAGCCTGTTCGGCAATTCCAACTATTATCCGCAGATTTTTGCTGCGGTCTGCAAACACTTTAAGGTAAGTGCCGATACGCCATGGGAGGATCTGCCCCCGCGGGTTCGCCGTGCGTTTTTGGATGGCATGGGCGACACGAAGATTTCGGTCGACTATCAAAAGCTCGATGGGCGTCGCAGCCAGTGGGACACTAAGTTCTCGGGTGTGCGCAACATCCTGTACGAGCGCTACAGCGAGACGACGAACGAGAACACCAGGGCTCGCTTGGAGAAATACATTCGTGAAGAGCCGTGCTCGAGCTGTCACGGTGCTCGCCTGCGTCCCGAGATGCTTGCCGTCACCGTGGGCGGCAAGTCCATTTACGATGTCTGCTGCCTGTCGTGTCGCGAGTCGCTCGAGTTTTTTGAGGGTCTGGAGCTTACCGAGCGTCAGCAGTTTATCGGCGGGCGCATCGTCAAGGAAATCCTGGAGCGCCTGCGTTTTCTGGTCGATGTCGGACTCGACTATCTGACGCTCGACCGCGCCTCGGCGACGCTTTCCGGCGGTGAGGCCCAGCGTATTCGCCTGGCAACGCAGATCGGCGCCGGCCTCATGGGCGTTCTGTACATTCTGGACGAGCCGTCGATCGGCCTTCACCAACGCGATAACGAGCGCCTGATCAAGACGCTCGAGCGCTTGCGCGATATCGGTAATACCGTTATCGTCGTCGAGCACGACGAAGACACCATTCGCGCTGCCGACTACGTGATCGATATGGGTCCCGGTGCGGGCGTTAACGGGGGACACGTGGTCGCTGCGGGAACGCCTGCCGATATCATGGCGTGCCCCGATTCCATGACGGGCGCTTATTTGACCGGCAAGCGGATGATCCGCGTGCCCGATGAGCGTCGCAAGCCCGGCCGCGGCTGTCTTAAGATCACGGGTGCTCGCGCAAACAACCTCAAAAACGTTACCGCTAAGATTGAGTTCGGCACGCTCACAGTCGTTACCGGTGTTTCGGGATCGGGCAAGAGCTCCCTGGTCACCGATACGATTGCGCCCGCGCTTACGAATGCCATCCATCGTTCGACGCGTCCCGTGGGGCCGTACAAGAAGATTGAGGGCATCGAGTGCATCGATAAGGTAATCGATATCGACCAGTCACCGATCGGTCGCACGCCGCGTTCGAACCCTGCGACCTATATTGGCCTGTGGGATGATCTGCGTGCGCTATTTGCAAGCACGCCGGAGTCGAAGGCGCGCGGCTACTCGCCGGGACGTTTCTCCTTTAACGTAAGCGGCGGTCGCTGCGAGGCGTGCAAGGGCGATGGCCAGATCAAGATCGAGATGCACTTCCTTCCCGATATCTATGTTCCCTGTGAGGTATGTGGCGGCAAGCGATATAACCGCGAGACGCTCGAGGTTGCCTACCGCGGCAAGACAATCTCGGACGTGCTCGACATGAGTGTCACCGAAGCACTGGCTTTCTTTGGGAATATCCCGCAGATTAGGCGCAAGCTGCAGACCCTATATGACGTGGGACTGGGCTACGTGAGCTTGGGCCAGCCCGCTACGACGCTCTCGGGCGGCGAGGCGCAGCGCGTGAAGCTCGCCAAGGAGCTTCATCGTCGTCAGACAGGCAAGACGTTCTACATTCTGGACGAGCCCACAACCGGCCTTCATTTTGAGGATGTTCGCCAGCTGCTCGACGTGTTGCAGCGCCTGGTCGACGCTGGCAACACGGTTCTGGTGATCGAGCACAACCTTGATGTCATCAAGGTTGCCGACCGCCTGATCGATATGGGCCCCGAGGGTGGCAATGGTGGCGGAACCGTCGTAGTGTCAGGCACGCCGGAGCAAGTCGCGGCATGTTCGCAGAGCTACACGGGCAAGTTTTTAGCGCCGCTGCTCAAGCGTGATCGTGAGCGTCAGGCGCAGCTCGACGCGCAGTAAAGAGGCGTTGTGATACCGAAGCGCCACCGATTCCTTCTGATTCGGTGGTGCTTCTGTGTGGCGAGATGGCATATGCGGCGGAATTGGCCCTATACTTAATCCTTGCGTCGCTCTGCGAGGGAAAGGATGTGCCATGGCAAAGGCTGTTAAGACGCCAAAAACCAATGCGATGCGCGAGCTGGAAAGCGCCGGCATCTCCTATGTTCTCCATACGTACGAAGACGATGGCGATGAATCGTCAGGTCTGGGCGTCGCGATTTCCGAGCAGCTTGGCGAGGAGCCCGGTCAGGGATTTAAGACCCTGGTCTGCACGACGCCGTCCAACGACCATGTCGTGTGCTGCATTCCTGTTGCCGACGAGCTCGACCTCAAGGCCGCCGCGCGCGCCGCAGGCGAAAAGTCGCTGACCATGATGCATGTCAAAGATTTACTTGCCGCGACGGGGTATGTCCGCGGCGGTTGCAGCCCGGTCGGTATGAAAAAACGCTTCCGGACGCTGATCGATGAGACATGCGTCCTTTGGGATACCATTTTTATCTCGGGCGGCAAGCGCGGTTATCAGCTTGAGCTTGCTCCCGATGACTTAGTTGCATTTTGCGGGGCGACGGTTGCCCCGATCACGAGAGAGGACTGAGCGATGCCGCAGGAAGAATCAAAGCTCGGAGCTCACTTTGCAAAAGGGTCGGCTCCTCAGGCGCCCGCGCCCGAGGCCGCTTCGTTCGATAACGAGATTCGAAACGTCTGGTCCACTGCCGCTGACCCGGGCGAGACGGCCGTGTACTTGCATGCCGCCGGTGCCGGCACGGCACTTCCCCGTACGGTTCTTTCTTCGGCTCGTCCCGATGAGACAGCTGTCTTTTTGGCCGCCGCTCAATCGAGCGCGAGCGTGATGCCGACCGCCTCCGAGGCTCCTCGGGTGCCGCGTCCCGATGAGACGGCGGTTTTTTTGATGGCAGCCCAGGGAAAGAGCACGCCGCAGAGCGCTCCTGCCGCTCGTTTTGCCAAGCCCGCGGCTCATGGTGATGACGAACCGCTTCTTTCGGATGACGAATGGTCGCCGCTTGGTTCGACCGATCCCGTCGAGGGCGTGGCCATCGACGGTGATGACGACTGGGACCCTCTGTCGTTTTCTGCCCGAACCGTCGCCGCCAAAGAAGTTGACAAGGTGTTTGGCGACCACGCCATATTCGATGATGATGCCGTATCCGGCAACAACATGCCGAACAGCGATGACGCCGCACCTGCCGATGACGCCGTTTTGGTTGACGATCCCTTTTCGATGACCGGCTCCTTTGCCGTCGTGGACGATTTTCTGCCACAAGATGAGATCCATGAGGACTCTCGGGACGACGTAGACGATATGGGTTCGTCGGACTACTCCACGGTTGGTCGTTCTGCTGGCCTCATGACCGTGCTGACCATCGTGTCGCGCGTCACCGGGTTTATCCGCACGTGGGCCATGGCGGCCGCCATCGGCATGTCGCTGCTCTCGTCCTCCTATCAGGTTGCCAACAACCTGCCCAACATGCTCTACGAGCTCGTGATGGGCGGCATGCTCGTTACGGCGTTTTTGCCGGTGTATATGGGTGTGAGGCGTGAGCAGGGCCGCGAGGCATCGAACGAGTATGTCGGCAACCTGCTCGGTATTCTGCTTCTGCTGCTGGGCGGCATCTCGCTGCTGGGCACCGTGTTTGCCCCCGGCTTTATTTGGACGCAGTCGTTCCTTTCGGGCGATGGCGGCAGCATGGACACCGCTGCGTTCATGTTCCGCTTCTTTGCTATCCAAATTCTGTTTTATGGCTTGGGCTCGGTGTTCTCGGGCGTTCTCAACGCACATCGCGACTACTTCTGGTCGACGTTTGCCCCGGTTCTCAACAACGTCATCGTCATCGCCAGCTTTATGGGCTTTGCTCCCGTGTCTGCACAATTTGGCGAGCAGGCCGGTATTATCTTGATCGCAGCCGGTACGACCCTCGGCGTCTTTGTCCAGATGGCCTGCCAGATTCCCGCGCTTGGCAAGCACGGCGTGCATCCTCATATCCATATCGACTTTAAGGACCCCGCGCTGCGGCAGACGATTGCGCTTGGTATCCCGACGCTGCTTGCCACGGTGTGCATGTTTGTCTCGACCTCCATTACCAATGCCGCCGCGCTGGTGGTGCAGCCCGAGACCGGCCCTTCCGTCATCGCATATGCGCGCCTGTGGTACACATTGCCCTATGCGCTGATTGCCGCCTCGCTTTCGACGGCACTCTATACCGAACTCTCTCACGATGCGCAGGAGAAGGACTACGACAGCGTCCGCACGGGCATTTCGCGCGGTGTCGCCCAGATGCTCTTTTTCCTGATTCCGTTTGCGCTGTACCTGATCGTCTTCGCCCGTCCGCTCAACATGATTTACTGCGCCGGCAAGTTCGATGAATCCGGCGTGGCGCTGGTGTCGGAGTTCCTTGTCTATCTGGCACTTTCCCTGCCGCTCTACGGCGTGGTCGTGCTGATGCAGAAGAGCTTCTCGGCCCTGCTCGATATGAAACCGTATAGCCGCTATTGCCTGTACTCCGCTATCGGTCAGGCCGGTTCGGTGCTGCTGTTTGGCGTGGTGCTGGGCTATGGCATGCCTGCTATTGCGCTTTCGTACGTCGTTGACTACGTGGTCTTGGTCGGATGCTCACTGTGGTGGCTGCGCCGTCGTCTGCATGGCCTTCAGGTCAAGTCTATCCTGCACGGCGGCTTCTTCGGCCTCTTGTTCGGTGGCTTGGGCGCTGCCGCGGGTGCCGGCATCATGTGGGCACTTGAGCACTTTGTCGGAGTGCTTGGCGGCTCGATCCTCATTACCCTGGGCTACGTTTGTGTTGCAGGCATCGTCTCGCTCGCTGTAACTTTTGGTCTTGCCTTCGTCTTTAAGATGACCGAGGTCTCGGCGCTGCTTCGTCGCAAGTAGGTGGACGTGGCAGGTCACGACAACATTCCAACACTTGCCGAACAGGTTTCGCGCGTTCCCACGCAACCCGGCTGCTATCTTTGGAAAGATGCCAAGGGTGATGTCATCTATGTGGGCAAGGCAAAAAACTTGCGTGCCCGTATGCGTCAATACGTGACGCTGCAGGACGAGCGTCAAAAGATCCCGCTCATGATGCAGCTGGTGGCGAGCTTTGACTATATCGTGGTGGAGACCGAGCACGAGGCATTGGTGCTCGAGCGCAATCTGATTGGCCAGTACCATCCGTACTTTAATGTCGATCTCAAAGACGATAAAAGCTATCCCTTTATCGCCATTACCAAGAGTGACTTGTTTCCGGCTATTAAATACACGCGAGAGCGTCATAAACCGGGAACGCGCTATTTTGGCCCCTATACCGATAGCCGTGCGGCGCGTGAGACCATCGATACGCTACGCAAGGTTATTCCTATTTGCTCGGCATCCTGTGCGGAATGGCGCCGCTGCCGCCGCATCGTCGAATCTCATAAGGGCGAAGAAGACATCGTCAATTTGATTTGCGCGCAAAACGGGCGTCCCTGCTTTGACTACCATGTCGGGCGCGGGCCGGGCGCATGCGTCGGCGCGATTTCCCCTGCCGACTATGCCAAGAACGTCAAGCGTGTCGAACGTTTCTTGTCGGGCCATCGCAAGGATGTGGTCGACGAGCTTACGTCCGAGATGACGGAGGCAGCCGAGACGCTCGATTTTGAGCGTGCGGCGCGCGTCAAGCGTCGCCTGGAAGTCATCAGGGGCCTGGACGATCGCCAACAGGTCGTTTTTCCATCAAGCGTCGATATCGACGTCATCGGCTTCTATCGCGAAGAGACTATCTCTGCCGCCTGTGTCTTTGTCGTTCGCGAGGGCCGAACGGTTCGAACGTGTGAGTTCATCCTCGATAAAGGCCTGGATGTCGACGAGGAAGAGCTTCAATCGGGCTTTCTTAAGCGCTATTACGACGAGACGGCTGATATTCCGGCCGAGATCAACCTCTCTGTCGAGCTTGAGGATGCCGAAGCGTTGGGGGAGTGGCTTGCGGACAAGCGCGAGCGCTCTTGCCATCTCCACAGGCCGCAGCGCGGCGAAAAGCACCGCCTGCTCGATATGGCTTCCAAAAATGCGCGCCATGCCCTCATGCGCTACATGATGCGCACGGGCTATGCTGACGATCGCACCAATCGGGCGCTCCTGGAGCTCGAAAGTGCGCTGGCGCTGCCTGCGCCGCCGTTGCGCATCGAGTGCTTCGATATCTCGACGTTGCACGGCACCTTTACCGTCGCCTCGATGGTGGTATTTACCAACGGCCGTGCCGACAAGGGCCAGTATCGTCGCTTTAAAATTCAGGCCGAATTGGACGAGGCGAACGACTTCGTATCGATGTCCGAGGTTCTGGGGCGCCGCTATGCTCCCGAGCGCATGGCGGACGAGCGCTTTGGCTCGCGCCCCGATTTGCTCGTTGTCGATGGCGGCAAGCCGCAATTGACCGCCGCAATTAAGCAACTTGAGGCGCTCGGCCTCGATATACCAGTTTGTGGCTTGGCAAAGGCCGATGAGGAGGTTTTCGTGCCGTGGGACGAGACTCCCGTCGTGCTGCCGACCGGCTCCGCTTCGCTTTATCTGATCAAGCAGGTTCGCGATGAATCCCATCGATTTGCGATTACGTTCCACCGCGAGTTGCGCGATAAGGCGATGACGGTTTCGGTGCTTGACGACGTTCCGGGCGTGGGACCCACCAGAAAACGTGCCATTATGCGCCATTTTGGCTCGATGAAGCGTTTGCGTGCGGCAAGCGAGCAGGAGATTGCAGAAGTTCGAGGCGTTCCGGCCGATGTCGCCAAAGCGGTCCACGAGGCACTTGTTGCATGGAATGCCGAGCGCACCCAGACATCCGCCAACCGTTCCGAAAACTAAACGCGCTTCTAAACGACTGATATACATGATGGGCCGATTTTCAAGCATTTATTTCGCGGCGATTGCCTGTTGGTTTCGGGTTTTATTAACGCTAAAACGTTTGACTACGACGAAGGAAAAGCCCTGCTATCCTGCGGATTGACGAAGACTGATATCTCACCTCGCCGGAACATACTGTCTACAGCATCGTTTGTCAACGAATTCGGTGAACGGTAGTAAATACCGTCCAAGCGGATGTATGTAACGGTCGCCGAGCGCGACTCCTCAGTTGGGTTTGTCGGTAGGTAAGGTATATGTCGTCCGCAAGTTGCGCGGGGGTGAGTCTAGGAGCTCCCGGGTAAGATTTTCTATTGTTAGGAGAAGACATGGCCATCATCAACAAGGGTATGTCCAGGCGTTCGTTTCTCGGCCTCACCGGCAGCGTCGCTGCTGTCGCCGGCCTTGGTCTCACTGGCTGCGGTGGCAGCTCTAGTGACAAGGGTTCCGCTTCTGGGTCCACCGATTCCGCCAACCGTGGCGGCGGCGTGATCACCGCTGGTTCCGCTTACGCTCCGTCCAGCTTCGACCCCGCCAGCACCGGCTCCGCCGTGGGCCTGGGCGCTAACTGGCACGTCATCGAGGGCCTCTACGGTATCGATTACCACGATTACAGCACGTTCAACGAGCTCGCCACCGATGACCCCAAGTCCGTGGACGACACCACCTTCGAGGTCACCATCCGCAAGGGCGCCAAGTTCTCCGATGGCACCGAGGTCACCGCTGACGACGTCGTCGCCTCCTACACCGCTTGCGCCGCTTCCGCTACCTATGCTCCGTTCTTCAAGCCCTTCGAGTCCATTGAGGCCAAGGACGCCAGCACCGTGACGGTCAAGACCAAGGTCCCCAATTTCTCCCTGCTCAAGGATCGTTTGGCCATCATCCGCGTTACCCCGGCCGCACAGACCGAGGAGGATCGCGCCAAGCAGCCGATCGGCTCCGGCCCCTGGATGTACGACTCTATCTCCGATACCGAGATCACCCTGGTTCCTAACCCCGAGTACAACGGTAAGTATGCTGCCGAGGACAAGAAGATCCAGTACAGCATCCTGACCGACCCCACCGCTCGCGTTACCGCGCAGCAGGAGGGCTCCACGCTCGTTATGGAGCTCGTCACCGCCGACGCCGTCGACCAGCTCGAGAGCGCTGGTTGCAAGGTTGACAACGTTCAGGGCTTCGGAACTCGATTCGTTATGTTCAACGTCGCCAAGGAGCCTTGGAACAACGTTAAGGTCCGTCAGGCCGTCATGTATGCGCTCGATACCGAGAAGATGATCAACAACACCTTCGCCGGCCTTGCCACGGCTGCCAGCTGCTACCTGCCCAAGAGCTTCACGAACTACCATGAGGCTTCCACGGTCTACAAGACTGACGCCAAGAAGGCCAAGAAGCTCATTGATGAGTCTGGCATCACCCCGGGCGCCATCACCCTGCGTACCACCGACAACGAGCAGATCAAGGGTATGGCCGCCCAGGTCAAGAACGATCTTGACGCCCTCGGCTTCGATGTGACCATCCAGACCGATACTTCGGCTGCTACCTATGCTGCTATCGATGGCGGCGAGGCCTACGACATCCTTCTCGCTCCTGGCGATCCGTCCTGCTTCGGCGCAGATCCCGACCTGCTGCTCAACTGGTGGTACGGCGACAACGTCTGGATGCAGACCCGTTGCCCGTGGAAGGATTCCGCTGAGTGGGAGAAGCTCCACGGTCTCATGGACGAGGCTCTTGCTGCCGAGGGCGATGCACAGCAGAAGAAGTGGAACGAGTGCTTCGACATCATTGCCGACAACGCCGTCCTTTACCCTGTCGTACACGTCAAGACCGTCTCTGCTTCCTGGAACGATCCGTCCACCGCGCCCAACGGCGAGGCCCTCGATGGCTTCAAGGGCATCGGCACGACGAGCATGTCCTTCAGGGGCGTTGCGACCGTCAAGGCCTAAGACTCATTTGAGTTGAGTGTGGGATGTTGGACATAGGGACGCATCCTCATATGTGAGTCAACGACCCGGGCGACTTCGATGTCGCCCGGGTCTTGTAATGAGTATCTATACTCATATACCAGTTGGTCCTACCGACAAAAGAAAGGGGAGAGAACGTGAATAGCTTTCTACGTTTGATTGGAAGGCGCCTCGTGGCACTGCCAATCATGGCATTGGGCGTCACCGTATTGGTGTTCTTCCTTATGTCGTTCTCCAAGACCGACCCCGCCTATACGGCGTTGGGTGACGGTGCCTCGCCCGAGGCGGTTGCCGAGTACCATGAGAAGTATGGTCTGGACGACCCCTGGCCCGTGCGCTATGTGCGTTACATGGGCGATCTGATCCACGGTGACATGGGCACTTATGGTGCTGCCCGCAACTCCGTTGCCAAGCGCATCTCCACGGCCCTGCCCGTCACGATGCAGCTGACCTTCATCGGTCTTGCCATCGGCGCGGTTGTCTCGTTTTTGCTCGGTGTCATCGCGGCGCTATATCGCGATAAATGGCCGGACCAAGTGATCCGCGTCTTTTCCATCGCCGGCTTGGCAACCCCGTCGTTCTGGCTTGCCGTTCTGTTGATTCTGCTGTTCTCTTCCTACCTTAAGGTGCTCCCGGCGTCTGGTGCCCTTCCTCACTTCACTACCAACCCGGCTGGTTATATGGGGCGCATGATCATGCCCGCCATTGCTCTCGCCTTCCCGCTGACGGGCCAGATGACCCGTATCGTGCGTACCGCCATGGTCGAGGAGCTCGACAAGGATTACGTCCGCATGGCCCGTGGCGCCGGCGTTCCCGAGAAGGTCGTCGTCGGCATTAACGTTTTGCGTAACGCGCTGATCACCCCGGTTACCACCCTCGGTCTTAAGATCGGTTACCTTATGGGCGGTGCTGTCGTCATCGAGGTCATCTTCAACCTCCCCGGCATGGGTACTGCGATCCTGCAGGGCGTTCAGGGCAACGAGGCGAACCTGGTTCAGGGCGTCGTCATCGTCGTTGCTCTTGCCTTCATCATCATCAACATCGTGGTTGACATGCTCTACCTGCTCATCAACCCGCGCATCAGGACGGTGTAGATTATGGTAAAGATTCGAGAGAAGCAAACCGAGCAGCTCGAAAAGGCTGCCTCCAAGGGGCTCAAGCTCGGTGGCTGGAAGAAGATGACACTGTCTTCTAAGATTGCCGCCGTCGTGCTGGTGCTGGTCGCCCTGACCGCGATTCTGGCGCCCCTTCTTGCCCCCTATAGCCCGGTCGAGATCTTCACGGCTCGCCAGGCTCCCGGCAACGGATTTATCTTCGGTACCGACGATAAGGGTCGCGACATTCTGTCGCGTATGCTCTACGGTGGTCGTTACTCGCTGATTATCGGCTTTGGCGCCACCGCCATGGCTCTGGTCTGCGGCTCGGTCGTGGGCGCCCTCGCGGCAGTTTCGCGCAAGGCGGTCTCCGAGACGATCATGCGTATCCTGGACATCATCATGTCCATCCCGGGCATCGCCCTCGCGGCCGTCTTCGTCTCCATCCTGGGCAACTCCGTGCCGTCGATCATCTTCGCCATCGGCTTTATGTATACTCCGCAGATTGCCCGTATCGTGCGCGCCAACATCGTGTCCGAGTACGGCGAGGACTATGTCCGCGCGGTCATCGTGTCCGGTGCCAAGGCTCCGTGGATTTTGATCAGGCACGTCCTGCGTAACTGCATCGCCCCGATCATGGTCTTCACCGTTACCCTGGTTGCCGACGCCATCATCTTCGAGGCCTCGCTGACCTTCATCGGTGCTGGTATTCAGGAGCCTACCGCTACCTGGGGCAACATCCTCGCCGACGCTCGCGGCGGCGTGCTTGCCGGCCGTTGGTGGCAGGCACTGTTCCCGGGCCTGGCCATCATGATCACCTGCCTGGCGCTCAACATTCTGTCCGAGGGCATTACCGACGCCATGGCCGCCGCTCCCTCCGCCGCCCTGGATCCGACCGACTCCTCCAAGCGCCGCGAGGCCGACCTGCTGGTCTCCGACCCCGTTCGCGCCTACAAGGAGCAGGCTCAGTCCCTGTCCGCCCGTCTTGGCGCTCTGCGTGATGTCGAACTCAAGCGTAACGACCGCCATGTGCCCGATGAGTCCGTTGAACCGATCCTTTCGGTCCGCGATTTCTGCATCCAGTTTGAGCACCACGGTGACATCAACGTCGTCGATCATGTCAACTTTGATGTCCGTCCTGGCCAGACCATGGGCCTGGTCGGTGAGTCCGGCTGCGGTAAGTCCATCACCACGCTGGCCATCATGGGTCTGACCGACGATGACGAGCATCTTTCCGGTGAGGTGCTCTGGGAGGGCCGCGACCTGCTCAAGATGAGCAAGAAGGAGTGGTTCGGCCTGCGCGGTACCGATATCGCCATGGTCTATCAGGACGCCCTGTCCTCGCTCAACCCCTCCATGCTCATTTCCGCCCAGATGAAGCAGCTCACCAAGCGTGGCGGCACCCGTAGCGCCGAGGAACTCCTGGAGCTCGTGGGCCTCGACCCCAAGCGTACGCTCGAGAGCTATCCGCACGAGCTTTCCGGTGGTCAGCGTCAGCGCGTCCTGATCGCTATGGCCCTTACCCGCGACCCCAAGCTGGTCATCTGCGACGAGCCCACGACCGCTCTGGACGTTACCGTCCAGAAGCAGGTCATCAAGCTGCTTAACGACCTTCAGGCCAAGCTCGGCTTTGCCATGATTTTCGTTTCGCACGACCTGGCACTGGTCGCCGAGGTCGCTCATAACATCACGGTTATGTACGCCGGCCAGGTTATCGAGCAGGCGCCTACCAAAGAGCTGCTCACCAACCCGATTCACGAGTACACCCGCGGCCTTCTGGGTTCCGTCCTGTCCATCGAGAGCGGTTCGGGCCGCCTGCACCAGGTGCCCGGCGCCGTTCCGAGCCCGCGCGATTTCCCCAAGGGCGATCGTTTCGCGCCCCGCTCGAGCCATCCTCGCATTGGCTTGGACACCCGTCCGGTCTTCAAGCGCGTGCCCGGCACCGAGCACTTCTATTCCGAGCTCCCCGACGAGGTGCTCAAGGCAAATGGTTTGACCCCTCACGCGGAGGTGATGTAGATGAGCGAGACCGCAGTCAACGGCGTCGAGCCGATCATCTTCCTTGATGACGTCCACGTCACCTTTAGGACCCGTACCGGTTCGATTCTCCACCCTAACCTGGTTCACGCCGTCCAGGGTGTAACGATTAAGCTCATGCCCGGCCAGACGATCGGCATCGTCGGCGAGTCCGGTTGCGGCAAGTCCACCACCGCCAACGTCATGTGCGGCCTGCAGGCCCCCACGAGCGGCAAGGTCTACTTTAAGGGCAAGGACGTTACCAAACGTACCGCCGAGGACCGTCGCCACATGGGCCGCGTCATCTCGGTCGTGTTCCAGAATCCGGCCACGGCGCTCAACCCCCGCATGGTCGTTCGCGAGCAACTGCTCGACCCCATGCGCGTCCACAACCTGGGTACCGAGGCCGAGCAGGAGAAGCGCGTCAAGGAGCTCTTGGAGCTCACCGGTCTGCCCAGCTCCGCCGCCGAGGTTCTTCCCGGTCAGCTTTCGGGCGGCCAGCGCCAGCGCGTCGCAATCGCCCGTGCCCTGTCGCTGAACCCCGATGCCATCATCGCCGACGAGCCCACCTCGGCTCTGGACGTTTCGGTCCGCGCGCAGATTCTGAACCTGCTGACCGACCTTAAGAAGGAGCTCGGCCTGGCCATGGTGTTCATCAGCCATGACATCCAGACGGTCCGCTATATCTCTGACGACATCATCGTTATGAATGGCGGCAAGATCGTCGAGCAGGGCGAGGCCAAGCAGGTCTTCCAGCACCCTCAGGACCCCTACACCAAGATGCTGCTCGGCGCTGCGCCGTCGCTGCTGCATCCCAAGCTCGGCGAGTAGCCTCGCTTTCCCTCCCGTGCGCCCGGTTCCTTGCCGGGCGCACCTCCGTTGCGATTTCGAAAGGTTGGGTTCACGAGCCATGCCAAGTGCTCAGGAGCTACAACGGCAATTTGGTGAATACCGAGGCACTATGCCCCGTCCATCGGATTTCGATCTCTTTTGGAAGGACCGCATGGCCGAGGCCGACGCCATCGAGCTCGACTACGCGATTGAGGCGGCTCCGGTTGCGGATTCCGCGACCTGTCGGTTTTTCGACCTCTGGTATACCGGCATGTGTGGTGCACACCTGCATGCCAAGTACCTCAAGCCGGTCTCGGAGGAGCCCATGCCGCTGGTGCTTCAGTTCCATGGATATCCGGGTGCGAGCCGCAGCTGGTTTGAGCAGGCGTCGTTTGTGGGTATGGGCATGGCGCTCATCGCGCTCGATTGTCCTGGCCAAGGAGGCCCCTCCGAGGACGTCGGTGGATTTGAGGGCACGACGGTCGCGGGCCATATCGTCGCCGGTATCGACGGCGACCCGGCCAACCTCTACTATGTCCGCCTACATCAGGATATTCGCATTCTGTGCCGTATCGTTCGCGAGCTCGAGGGCATCGATCTTACCCGCGTGTATGTGAACGGCGCATCGCAGGGCGGCGGTTTGGGTATTGCGACCTGCGCGCTCAATAGCGATTTGGTTGACCGCGCGGCCATCCTCTATCCCTTCTTATCGGACTTTCGCCTGGTTTGGGATCTGGACGCCGACGATATTGCCTATGAGGGTCTGCGCTATTGGTCGCGTTGGTTTGACGAGGACTCGACTCGTATCGAGGAGGCCTATGCCAAGCTGGCGTACTTCGATTCCAAGAATTTCGCCCCCATGGTCAAGTGCCCCGTGCTGTTTGGCACGGGCACGGCCGATATCGTCTGTCCGCCGGCAACGCAGTTTGCGGTGTACAACAACCTGTCCTGCGACAAGCGTCATGAGTTCTTTGAGGGCTTTGGCCACGAGGAGATTCAGGATTTTGACGATCTGATCATTCCGTTTTTCTGTGAGGGAGGGGAGGCTCATGTCTAAGTGCGAGAGCAATGTTGACGAGCTGATGGTCCCCGGGCTCGTGGGAATTCCTGGAACGGTTTCGTCAAGGCTCGCAGAATATCGGGACTGGCACGGTGATGTCCAAGCAGATGTTTCTGATTTAGAGACATGCGCTTCGAATCTTGAGATTCAAGGCCTGGCTATTACGGCGATTGATTTTGCCAATCCGTGCGCGCGCTACTCCGAGGTTTCCTTTGAGCTCGGTGACGATGCGGTCCACGCTCGTTTGATTGAGCCTGCTGGTCGTGCCCGAGTATCTGAGCGCGTGCCGCTGTGCCTGATGTTCCACGACATCGATCGGCCTGTGCGCGGCTGGCATCACATGACGAGATTTGCCGCCATGGGGTATGCCGCCCTCGCGCTGGATGACGATGTTGCCGGTGCGGACGACCTGCAGCGGGGGATTGCTTCGCCCTCTTTTGTCGAGCGCGTCCGTTGGGGTTGCGCGATGGCGAAGGTGGCTCGCGATTTTGACGGCATCGACCCAGGCCGCATCTTTGCGTGCGGCGAGGGCCTTGGTGGCGGTGTCGCTTTGGCGGTCTCCGCCTTGGATACGTGTGGCCTTGTCTGCACGGCGGTTGCCAATCCGCTGCCCGGCGGCCTCGAGGTGCTGTCGTCTCGTGTGCGCGGCTCGGTGCTCATGGGCACATCGCTTATGGATGCCATGAGCGATCCCAAGGGCCAGTTTGCCGTATTCAACGGTCTTGAGTGTGACCGAAGGCATATCATCTATGCCAAATACGCTCACGAGCGTATCAATGCGTTCGAAAACGAAGTCGTCGACTTCTTTAACCAAACGTTTTATCCGTGTTCTTTGGCCTAGACGGCCTGGACACTGCCAACAAGAGTGGGCGGCATAGGGCCGCCCGCCAGACAGCTAAGGAGATTCTTGTGGCAACTCAGAAATTCACCGGCGTTATCCCTCCCGTCGTTGTTCCCGATACCGAAGACCACCAGCTCGATGTCGCCTCCTTTGAGCGCAGCATCAACCGCATGATCGATGCCGGCGTCGATGGCCTGTTCTTCCTGGGCTCCTCGGGCGAGGTCGTCTTCTCCACCGACGAGCGTCGCCGTCAGATCATCGCCGAGGCGGTGCGCATCGTCGACCACCGCGTTCCCGTTCTGGTCGGCATCATCGACACCGAGACCGAGCGCATGATCGAGCACGGTAAGGTCGCTCAGGAGTTGGGCGCCGATGCGCTTGTCGCCACCTGCCCGTTCTATGCCCTGCAGGGCATGACCGAGGTCGAGGAGCACTTCCGCATCCTTCGTGAGGAGCTCGACCTGCCCATCTTTGCCTACGACATCCCCGTGTGCGTCCACACCAAGCTTCCCTGGAAGCTCCTTGCCAAGCTCGGCGCCGAGGGCGTCCTTGCTGGCGTCAAAGATTCCTCGGGTGATGACATCTCGTTCCGCTACCTCGTTCAGGAGAACGAGAAGAACGGTCACCCGATGAGCATCCTCACCGGTCACGAGGTCGTCGTCGATGGTGCTTACCTCGGCGGCGCCGATGGCTCCGTCCCGGGCCTCGCTAACGTTGAGCCCGAGGGCTACGTGCGTCAGTGGAAGGCCGCTCAGGCCGGCGACTGGGCTACCGTCAAGGCCGAGCAGGATCGCCTCAACGAGATTTCGCACATCTGGGATGTTACCTCGGGCGTCCAGGGTTATGCCGGTGGTGTCGGCGCCTTTAAGACCGCTATGAACCTCATGGGCATCTTCGACAGCCCGACCATGCCGCGCCCGGTGAAGGCCATGACCGGCGAGAACGTCGAGGCGATTAGGAAGGTCCTCCAGGACAACGGTCTCCTGTAAAGCTTTCCCAGGCACCCGATCTTGGGGCTCAAGTGGTGGGGCGTGACCCATTAGGTCAACGCCCGACCACTTTCACCCCAACCTCGGGCACCTGGGAAACCTTTATCAACCTGTGGCAATAATTCTGCCCTTATTTCCTGTAGTTGTTTTTATCTCCGAAGGAGAGCGACATGGAGAACAAGTACGTCTGCTCTGTCGATATCGGCGGAACTAAGATTGCGACCGCCATCATGGAGTACCCGGCTGACGGCAGCGTGCCCCATCCCATTTTTGAGGCCGAGGTTCCTACCGAGGCCCAGGAGGGCGGCGAGGCCGTCTTCCAGCGTATCGAGGCGTCCATCAAAGCCGCTCTTGAGGCGAATCCCGATGTCGAGGTCCTCGGTGTCGGTATCGGTGCCGCAGGCGTCGTCGATCCCAAGACGGGCGCCATCGCGTATGCCAACGAGATCATGCCCGGCTGGTCCGGCGTTCAGTTAGGGCCGCGCCTGCGCGAGGACCTCGGTCTTCCCGTTGCCGTGGTGGGCGATGTGCAGGCTCATGCGCTGGGCGAGGCCCACTGGGGCGTCGGCAAGGGCAAGTTCTCCGTCTTGTGCCTGGGCATCGGTACGGGCATCGGCGGCGCATATGTCGAGAACGGCCGCGTGATGCAGGGTTTCCATGGTGCCGCCGGCCATATGGGCCACATCGAGTGCTCGGCTGCCGCCGGCATCCCCTGCGCCTGCGGACGTTCCGGTCATCTTGAGTCGGTTGCTTCGGGCACTTCCATTGGTCGTATGTACGATGAGCGCTTTGGCCGTGTCGACCCCAGCCGTCCTTCGGTCGGTCGCGATGTGAACGACCTGTGCCGTGCGGGCGACGCAAAGGCGACCGAGGTCATCCACGATGCCGGCTTTGCTCTGGGTGCCAGCTTAGGCTCGCTCGCCAACATTCTGGATCCCGAGGTCATCGTGCTTTCGGGGGGTGTGATTCACCAGGGTCCCGATTGGCGCTCACAGACGTGGAAGGATTCGGTGCACGAGGGCTACGCCAGCCAGGCGCTCGACCCGCTTCAGGACACGCCGATCCTCATTGGTTCTCTGGAGGGCGACGCTCCGCTCATCGGTGCCGCCGAGCATCTTCTTACTTCGTTGAAGTAAATATAACCACCAAGTGCGCCTTCTGAGGTGTAATGCCTCAGAAGGCTGTTTTGAGAAAGGTTGAGTCGAACATGACCGTCGATCCTTTGATTCAATCCCTGAAGGGCAAGCTCGTCGTGAGCGTTCAGGCATATATGGGTGAGCCGCTTCGTACGCCCGAGACCATGGCTCAAATGTCTCGTGCTTGCGAGTTGGGCGGCGCCGCCGCCATTCGCTGCCAGGGCCTTGCCGACATTGCCGCCATTAAGGGTCGCTGTGAGGTTCCCGTCATCGGTCTGTGGAAGGATGGCCACGAGGGCGTTTATATCACGCCGACGCTGCGTCACGCTCGCGCCTGCGTTGCGGCGGGTGCCGATATCGTGGCGATCGACGCCACCGATCGTCCGCGCCCCGATGGCAAGTCGGTCGAGGATACCTTCCGCCCGCTACACGAGGAGGGTGTGCTCCTGATGGCGGATTGTGCCACCATCGAGGACATTCGCCGTGCGGTTGATATGGGTTTCGACCTGGTATCCACCACGCTTTCTCATGGTGTTGCCGCTATCGATTGCACCATGGCCGACGGTCCCGATCTGCCGCTCCTGCGCCAGGCGACCGAGGAGTTTCCCGGCCTTCCCATCATCTGCGAGGGCCGCGTGCATACGCCCGAGGAGGCTCGTGCCGCGATTGATGCAGGCGCCTGGGCCGTTGTCGTCGGCACCGCCATTACGCACCCCACGAGTATTACGAGTTGGTTCAAAGCCGCGCTTGAGGCGTAAGACGGACCTCGTATCCGCTCGGGGCGGTATACTCAATAAAGGCAATTGACCGCGCGGGATCCGGGTTGCTGGGTCCCGCGCTTGTTTTTGGGAGGCAGCACATGCAAAAGGGAGATGCCATGGATGCGGCGGAGCGCTCGGAGCGCATCCCCGATATCGTCATCATCACCGGGATGTCCGGATCGGGCCGCACACAGGCCATGCATGTGTTCGAGGACATGGGCTACTTTTGCATCGACAACTTGCCCCCGCGTCTCATCGCCCAGCTTGCCGAGCTCGTCGGCATCAATACGGGCGTGGGCAGGCATCTTGCCGTCACCTGCGACCTGCGCAGCCAGGGCTTGTTCGATGAGCTGCTCGATGCGGTCGCCGCGCTCGAAGAGCGCGAGATGAGCTGCGACATCGTGTTCCTGGAGGCCTCTGACGAGGTGCTGATTCGTCGCTACAGCGAAAATCGCCGCCGCCATCCCATTGCCAAGCCGGGGGAGACGACGGCCGATGCCATTCAACGTGAACGTCTGCAGCTACAGGGCGTGCGCGACCGAGCCGATATGATTATCGACACGAGCCGTCTGCGCACCTCTGCCCTGCACAACAAGCTGCGTATGGCGTTCTCCGAGTTGTCCGACCAGCAGCTCATGGACGTCCACGTGTTCTCGTTTGGCTTTAAACACGGCATGCCCGTCGAGGCGGACATTATGATCGACGTCCGCTTCCTGCCCAATCCGTTCTACGATCCCGAGATGCGCACGATGACCGGTCTCGATAAGAAAGTCTCCGACTTTGTTCTGGACCATCCCAAGACCCAGGAGTTCTGGAAGGCCTGGACGCAGCTACTCGATACGGTCATGCCCGGCTATATCGCGGAGGGCAAGCCGCAGCTTTCCATTGCCATCGGTTGCACGGGCGGCCAGCACCGCAGCGTTGCCATTGCCGAGGCCACGGCACGTTATCTGGAAGGCGCCCAGTATCACGTGAGCATTTCCCATCGCGACCTGTCGCGCGCCAACACGAAAGCATAGGCCTGCATGTCGTTTACCGCCGAGGTGCGTGATGAACTCGCGCGCTGCGAACCCGAATGTGAATACTGCGATTTGTCGACGCTTGCCGCCCTGACGCGTGTGAGCGGTACACTTTCGCTGGCCGGCTCCGGGCGGTATCGTTTGACGGTCGCGACCGAGACGGGCGCCGTCGCGCGCACGATGATCACACTGACGCATCGCATCCTTAAGCTCAAAACGGAATTCACCGTTCGTAAATCGGTTTTGCACAAGGTCCGTAACTATCTCATTACCCTGCCCGATCAACCCGACCTGGACAAGGCTCTGGTGCTGCTGGGCATTCTCGAGCGCAGGGGAGGGCTCGTCGCTGGTGTTCCCCGCCACATCGTTGCCCGTCCCTGCTGCAGGCTTGCCTACATCCGCGGTGCACTCATCGCCGGCGGTTTCGTGGCCGATCCCCGCGGCGACTTTCATTTGGAGATCGCGGTTCAGGGCGAGGAGTATGCAAAGGGGCTTTGCGACCTTCTGGGGCAGATTGGAGTTCACGCCCGCGTCAATGCGCGTCGCGGCTCGTATGCCGTGTACATCAAGAGCGCCGAGGAGATTAAACGTCTGCTACAGCTGATTGGCGCCAAGCGCAGCGTTGCCGAGATTGAAGAGGCCCGTGCGGTTAAGCTGGTAAAGAACGACGTGAATCGTCGTGTGAACGCAGAGCTTGCCAACCAGACCAGAAGTGCCGGTGCCGCCCAGCATCAGCTTGCGTTGATCGATGAGCTCGAACAGCGGGGTTTGCGCGACACGCTTCCGGACGCCTTGGCGGTCTTTTGCGACCTGCGCGAGCGCTATCCCGATCTGTCGCTGCGCGACTTGGGGGAGATGGCTGACCCTCCCTTGTCGAAGTCGGCCCTCTACCATCGTGTTTTACGGCTTGAAAAGCTCATTGAAGCGAGCAGGTAGTTGAAAGCACCTGCTTATATAGGGATTGAACTGCTGTTTTACTCTTTAAAACGTTTTAACGCAAATTTGATTTTCAATTTCGAGCATTCTCGTGAAATTCAAGTCAAAAAAAAGGTATATTAGGCGAGTGGTTAGTTTGTGGGCCTCAACGGCGGGCGCTGTAGCTTGCGGGGGCCTTACGAAAGGAGACACAATGGCAGTAAAGGTTGCTATTAACGGCTTCGGTCGCATCGGTCGTCTGGCTTTCCGTCAGATGTTCGGTCATGAGGGCTCCGAGATCGTCGCTATCAACGACCTCACCTCTCCCGATATGCTCGCTTACCTGCTGAAGTACGACTCCACGCAGGGCAACTACGCTCGTAATCACGAGGTCGTTGCTGGCGAGGATTCCATCACCGTTGACGGCAAGGAGATCAAGATCTACAAGGAGGCCGACGCCAACAACCTGCCTTGGGGCGACCTCGACGTCGACGTCGTTCTCGAGTGCACCGGCTTCTACACCAGCAAGGCTAAGGCCCAGGCCCACATCAACGCTGGCGCCAAGAAGGTCGTCATCTCCGCTCCGGCTGGCAATGATCTGCCCACCATCGTGTACAACGTCAACCACGAGACGCTGACCGCTGAGGACAACATCATCTCCGCTGCTTCCTGCACCACCAACTGCCTCGCCCCGATGGCCAAGGGTCTGAACGACTTCGCTCCCATCGTGTCCGGCATCATGACCACCATTCACGCCTGGACCGGCGACCAGATGCCGCTCGACGGCCCGCAGCGCAAGGGCAACAAGCGTCGTAGCCGTGCCTGCGCCGTTAACATCGTCCCCAACACCACCGGTGCTGCCAAGGCTATCGGCCTGGTCCTCCCCGAGCTCAACGGTAAGCTCATCGGTGCCGCCCAGCGCGTCCCGACGCCGACCGGTTCCATCACCAACCTCTACGCTGTCGTTGACAAGAAGGTCACCGTCGACGAGGTCAACGCCGCTATGAAGGCCTACGCTGCCACCATCTCCGAGACCTTCGGTTACAACGAGGACGACATCGTCTCCACCGACATCATCGGCGAGACCCACGGCTCCATCTTCGACGCCACTCAGACCATGTGCTCCGACCTCGGCAACGGCCAGACCCTCGTTCAGGTCACCTCTTGGTACGACAACGAGAACTCCTACACCTCTCAGATGGTCCGCACCATCAAGTACTTCGAGAAGTTCGTTGCCTAATTTGGCTTTTGCGAATAGCTCGTTGAGCGTCTAAAGAAGGGCGCGGCCTTATAGGGCTTACACCCTAGGGTCGCGCCCTTTTTATAAGAAATCGTCTGCCGTAATGGGAGGCAGACACGTACGAAAGGTAGAAGCAAACATGGCCTTTACCAAGAAGACCGTCCGCGACATCGATGTCGACGGCAAGCGCGTTCTCGTCCGCGTTGACTTTAACGTGCCTATCAAGGATGGCGTCGTTGGCGACACCACCCGCATCAAGGCTGCCCTGCCCACCATCAACTACCTCGTTGAGCACAACGCTCGCGTCATCCTCATGAGCCACCTCGGCCGTCCCGATGGCACCGGCTTCCAGCCTGAGCTCTCCCTTGAGCCCGTCGCCAAGAAGCTCGCTGAGCTCTCTGGCCTCGATGTTGCCTTTGTCGCCGACACCTACGGCGAGAAGGCTGCTGAGGCTGTCGCCGCTGTCGAGCCGGGCAAGGTCCTCGTTCTCGAGAACGTCCGTTTCGACAAGCGTGAGAAGAAGAACGATCCTGAGATCGCCAAGATCCTCGCTTCCTATGGCGACGTCTTCGTCCTCGACGCCTTCGGCACCGCTCACCGCGCCCAGGGTTCCGTCGTGGGCCCCGCCGCTTACCTGCCTGCCGTCGCCGGCTTCCTGCTCGAGAAGGAGGTCGACACGCTGACCGGCATCTTCGCCGAGCCCGAGCGTCCTTTCGTCGCTATCGTCGGCGGTTCCAAGGTTTCCTCCAAGATCGGCGTTCTCGATCACCTCATCGACTCCGCTGACACCTTGATTATCGGTGGCGGTATGGCCTACACCTTCTTCCTGGCTCAGGGCCTGTCCGTTGGTCAGTCCCTCAAGGAAGAGGACTGGGTCGAGCGTGCCGGCGAGATGCTCAAGAAGGCCGAGGAGAAGGGCGTCAAGATCCTGCTCCCCATCGACAACCGCGTTGCCGATCACTTTGGCGAGGACGCTGTCCCCGAGGTCGTCGCTTCCGACGCTATCCCCGACGATCGTGAGGGTATGGACATCGGCCCCAAGACCGAGGAGCTTTACGCCGAGGCCGTCAAGGGCGCCAAGACCGTGTTCTGGAACGGCCCCATGGGCGTCTTCGAGTTCGACAACTTCGCTCACGGCACCCAGGCTATCGCCGAGGCTGTTGCCGAGGCCGACTGCACCTCGATCATCGGCGGTGGCGACTCTGTCGCAGCTGTCAACAAGTTCAACCTGGCCGACAAGATGAGCTGGATCTCCACCGGTGGTGGCGCTTCCATGGAGCTCGTCGAGGGTAAGGCCCTGCCCGGAGTGGAGGCGCTTCTCGATGCCTAATCGCACCCTTCTTATCGCTGGCAACTGGAAGATGAACAACGACGTCGCCGAGGCCGCCAAGCTCGCCGACGAGCTGGCTCAGGCTCTGCCCGAGGTTCCGGCTGGCGTCGAGGTACTCGTCTGCCCTCCGACCATCGACATCACCACGGTTCATAACCGCATTCAGGCTGCCCCCATCGCCCTCGGTGCACAGAATGTGTACTGGGAGGCCAAGGGTGCCTTCACCGGTGAGTCCTCTTGCGACATGCTCAAGTCCGCTGGCTGCACCTACTGTATCATCGGTCACTCCGAGCGTCGCGACTACTTCCACGAGACCGACGAGGACCAGAACAAGAAGGCCAAGGCTCTCGTTGCCGCCGGTCTTGTTCCCGTCTTCTGCTGTGGCGAGTCCCTCGAGGTCCGCGAGGCCGGCACCTATGTCGAGCACGTCGTGAACCAGGTCAAGGCTGGCCTTGCTGGTCTTGAGATCACCTGCCCCAAGCAGATCGTCGTCGCTTACGAGCCCATCTGGGCCATCGGTACCGGCAAGACCGCTACCGCCGAGGACGCTCAGGAGGTCTGCGGCGCTATCCGTGAGACTCTTAAGGAGATGTTCGGCGAGGAGCTCGCCGATGGCATCCGTGTTCTCTACGGTGGCTCTGCCAAGCCTGGCAACATCGCCGAGCTCGTCGCCAAGCCCGACGTCGACGGCGCCCTCGTGGGCGGCGCTTCGCTCAAGGCTGCCGACTTTGCCTCTATGGTTGTTAAGGCAGGCGAGTAGGGCATATGGCACAGCGTCATCTTCCTGCACTCCTGATTATCATGGACGGCTGCGGCCTGGCCCCGGACGACGGCGAGAACGCCGTCGCCGCTGCCAAGACGCCTTTCCTCGATAGCCTGTATGAGAAGTACCCCCACACCACGCTCGGCGCTTCGGGCGAGGACGTGGGCCTTCCTGACGGTCAGATGGGCAACTCCGAGGTGGGTCACCTCAACATCGGTGCCGGCCGCATCGTGTTCCAGGAGCTTTCGCGCATCAACAAAGCCATCCAGGACGGATCCATCGCCAAGAACGAGGTTTTCGTCAAGGCTATGGATGATGTCAAGGCCGAGGGCAAGACCCTTCACCTTATGGGCCTTATGAGCCCTGGCGGCGTTCACTCCCACATGAACCACGTCGAGGCTTTGGTCAAAATGGCTGCCCAGCATGGCGTCAAGACCGTTCGCGTCCATGCCTTCATGGACGGCCGTGACGTCGACCCGCAGTCCGGTGCCGGCTACATGAGCGAGTTCTGCGCCTTCCTGGCCAAGATCTCCGAGGAGACCGGTTGCGACGCTCGCGTTGCCACCGTCTCGGGCCGTTATTGGGCCATGGACCGCGATAACCGCTGGGAACGCATTCAGCGCGCCTACGACGTCATGGTCAATGCGTCCGATGCCGATACCGACCCCGTTGCCGGTATCAAGGCCTACTATGAGAAGGATCCGCGCGGCGACGAGTTCGTCGAGCCCTTTGCTGCCCACAATGAGGGCATCCATGAGGGCGACGCGGCTATCTTCTTTAACTTCCGTCCCGACCGCGCTCGCCAGATGACCCGTGTGTTCACGGACAAGGAGTTCGACGGCTTTGAGCGCGAGCAGATCAAGCTTTCGCATTTTGTGACGATGACCGAGTACGATCCAACGTTTGATGTGGAGGTCGCCTTCCCCAAGACGTTCCCCGAGAACGTCCTGGCCGACGTCATCGCCGCCAATGGCCTGAAGCAGCTGCACACAGCCGAGACCGAGAAGTACGCCCACGTGACGTTCTTCCTCAACGGCGGCATCGAGGAGCCCAAGGAGGGCGAGGAGCGCGTGCTCGTCGCTTCCCCCAAGGTTGCTACCTACGATCTGCAGCCCGAGATGAGCGCTCCCGAGGTTACCGAGAAGCTCGTCGCCGCTATTAACGAGGATCGCGCTGATTTCTACATCGTGAACTTCGCGAACTGCGACATGGTTGGCCATACCGGCGTATTCGATGCTGCCGTCAAGGCTGTCGAGGCCGTTGACGATGCTCTGTCCAAGGTTGTCCCGGCGATTCTCGCCAAGGACGGCTTTGCGCTGATCACCGCCGACCACGGCAACGCCGACCACATGTTTGACATCGCTTCCGACGGTTCCAAGCATCCGTTCACGGCTCACACCACCAACCGTGTGCCGTTCATCATCGTTGATGAGAAGGCCAAGCTCACCGGTATCGAGGACGGCCGTCTTTCCGATATCGCTCCGACCATGCTCACCATGGCTGGTCTTGAGCCTTCCGCCGAGATGACGGGTCGCGTGCTCGCCACCGAGGCCTAAGAGAAAGCTCCAAGCGTTTCTTTGCAGAGGGGGTTGCCCGTATTCGGGCAACCCCCTTTTTTGGTATTTCTGCCATTTCCACCTCGTCCCCAAATGGCAGGTGGGGGAGTGTCGGGGGTTGTGGTACAGTACTGGAGTTTGAATTGTTCTATTAAGGAGCTTATCTATGGGTCCGTTCCAGATTCTTCTGTTTGTCGTTTGGGCTGTCTCTGCCGTGGCGCTGACGATTCTCGTCCTGATGCATTCCGGTAAGGGCACCGGCGTTTCGGATATAATCGCTAGCTCGCTGTATAACTCCAGCTCTGCCACGGGCGTCATGGAACAGAACCTCGATCGCCTGACGGTAATTATGGCCGTCGTTTTTGCCGTGTGTGTCGTCCTGTGTATGTTCTTCTTCCCGCAGGGCATCGTCGGCTACTAAGCACGAGTAGCAATAATACTTGAAAGGGTTCCGCAAGTGCGGGACCCTTTTTGTTTACAAATTTGTAACAGAGTCAAAATATCCCCACATACTTCGCCCAACTAAAGAAATTCTCGACCGTTAACCGGAATCAGCGCCAAATCGTGCATAAAATGCGCTACTGTATTGCAAAACGTTGTCCTGTTGTGCATAACCAGCCATAGCAGCGGGCGGCGTTTTGATGGTTCGGATCGGATTGTCTCGACATATGTCCGGCTGAACATTTCTTTGTCCTATCTCATAAGGAGGATGGCATGGCTGATTCTATGTTCCACCAGCCCGTTATGGGTCGTCGCGCCTTTGTTGGCGGCACCCTCGCTGCGAGCTCCATGGCTTTTCTTGCCGCATGCGGCAAGAAGGGTGGCGACGCTTCCGGTTCCGGTTCCGGTTCGACGCTGAACTTCTACATCAACAACCCGGTCTGCATCGAACCCTACAACGTCCAGGAAGATCAGGGCACTCAGGTCGAATACCAGCTGTTTGACGCTCTGACCGAGTACGACTTCGAGAAGGGCGAGATCGTCCCGCTGGCTTGCGAGTCCTTCGAGGCCAACGACGACGCCACCGAGTTCACCTTCAAGCTCAAGAAGGCCAAGTTCCATAACGGCGACGACGTCACCTCCAAGTCCTTCAAGCTCGGCTGGGAGCGTCTGGTCAACACCAAGTCGGCCATCGCTAAAGAGTATGGTCCTTCCGAGATCTCCTATCACCTTTCCATGGTCGAGGGCTATGACGATTTGGTCGCTGGCAATGCTACCGAGCTGACCGGTGTCACCTGCCCCGATGATAAGACCCTCGTCGTTAAGTTGTCCTCTGCTTACGCCGACTTCCCCTTTGTCGCCTCTCACCCGGCTCTGTCCCCGGTTCCCGAGTGCGCCGAGTCCGATGCCAAGTCGTTCTACCTCGCCCCGATCGGCAACGGTCCCTTCCAGATGGACGGCAAGTGGGAGGATGGTCAGGAGATCAACCTCAAGAAGTTCGACGATTACTATGGCGACAAGGCCAAGATCGACGCCATCCACTTCCAGATCATCAAGGACGTTGAGACCGCTTACAAGGAGTTCCAGGCTGGCAACCTCGATGTCTGCGACGTTTCCGTTGCACAGATCGATGCCGCCAAGAAGGATCGTGGCGAGTCCAAGGATGGCTACACCATGGGTGACGGCCAGCATATGCTGCTCGGCGCCGAGCCTGCCACCTACTATCTGACCTGCAACAACACGGCCGAGCCGTTCAACAACGCCGACCTGCGCAAAGGTATCTCCCTTGCTATCAACCGTGAGGCCATCTGCAAGACCATCTTCAAGGGTACCCGAACCCCCGCCGACGGCATCGTTCCTCCGGGAATCGCCGGCTACAAAGAGGGCGCTTGGGAGTTTGCTGCCTACGACGTCGACAAGGCTAACGAGTACCTCGATAAGGTTGCTCCTGCTGGCGCCAATGGCGACCGTGGCATTAACGTGACCCTGTCCTACAACCAGGACGGTGGCCACAAGGAGATCATGGAGTCCATTATCGGCGACCTCGCCAAGGTTGGCATTAACGTTACTTCCGATACCCCCGAGTGGTCTGCCCTGCTCGAGCAGTATTCGAACATGAGCTATCAGTTTGGTCGTCTGGGTTGGACCGCTGACTATCCGATCATGGACAACTTCCTGTACCCGCTGTTCGACTCCGACTCTCTCGGTGGCGACAACAAATCCGGTTACAATAACCCCGAGTTTGATGCTAAGGTCAATGAGGCTCGCACTACCGTTGATGACAAGGAGCGTATCGCCAAGATGCAGGAGGCCGACGCAATGGTCGCCGCCGACTGCCCGGTCATCCCGGTGATGTTCTATACGCACACCACCGCCGGCTCCGATCGCATCAAGCACCTCTATGTCGATCCGCAGAAGCACGCCGATCTGAGTACCGCTGAGCTCGCCTAAGGGTTTTGCAGCTTCCATGATGGTCAAGTTTTTACGTAGACCTCATGGGAAACATACAGTTCTCCCTAACCTAGGGTAGACTGGCTTGTGGTAATTTTGGGATGCCGGTCTGGCGATCGGCATCCCATTTAGGTTAATCCCTAGATAGGGGAGTGGTATGGGTAAGTACATCGTTAAACGTGTGCTTCAGTTCATCCCGGTATTTTTGGGCGTTACGCTGATTCTGTTCGCCCTCCAGAATATCGTGCCGGGAGATCCGATCAAGCTGATCGGTGGAGACAAGGCTCTGTCCCCCGAGGTGGAGCTTCAGCTTCGCGTTCGCTATCACCTGGTCCAGTCGGACGAGGACGGCAACGCGATCCTTGACGAGAACGGCGATCCCGTTCAAACGTCGCTCGTGGACCGTTACTTGTATTACATGAACGGCCTGCTTCATGGCGATCTGGGCAATTCGTATCAGCGCAAGCTGCCGGTTACGGAAATCTTCGCCCAGAAGTATCCGTATACGATCAAACTTGCCGCGTGCGCCATCGTACTCGAGGCAATCATGGGTATCGGTGCGGGTATCATTTCGGCGGTAAAGCGTTATTCCTTCTGGGATATTTTGGTAACGCTCACTACGTCGATCCTCGTTGCCGTCCCGGCCTTCTGGCTCGGTATGTTGCTGCAGCTGTTCTTTGGCGTCGTTCTCAAGGACGCCACGGGCGGTGCATTCTCCATGCCGATCTCGGGTGCCGGCGGTGCCAGCTCTCAGTATCAGGATTGGATGCACTATGTGCTTCCGACCATTACGCTGGCTTCGGTTTCGACCGCCTATGCCGCCCGCATTATGCGCTCGCAGCTGCTCGACGTCATGAACCAGGATTACATCCGTACGGCAAAGGCCAAGGGACTCTCCAATCGCGCGATCATCATCAAGCATGCGCTTAAGAATGCACTCATCCCGGTCGTCACCTATATTGGTGTCGACTTTGGCGCCATGCTTTCGGGCGCCATCCTGACCGAGACGGTCTTTAACTGGCCCGGCATCGGTTTTGAGGTCTACCGCGCCATCAGCATGCGCGACTGGCCCGTCGTGATGGGCGGCGTTACGCTCATCGTCGTCGTTATTATGGTGATTAACCTGCTCGTCGACATCAGCTATGCATTCCTCGACCCGCGCATCCGCCTTGGCGGTCCGTCGGATAAGGCCTAAGGGAGGTACGTCTCATGCAGGAAACTGATTCTCAGTCTCAGGAGCAGGCTACCGCCACCGAGGCCGCGTCTGCTCCCGCTAAGTCCCGCACGCTGTGGGGTGACGCTTTCAAGCGTCTTCGTAAGAACAAGCTCGCCGTCATCGGCGTCTGCTGGATCGTCATCGTCGTTCTCATTGCGCTGACTGCCGATCTGTGGGCCCAGCCTTGGCTCGGTTCTCCGACTGCCTCCGACTCGACCACCATGGCAAAGACCGCGCTTATGGCTCCGTGTGCCGAGCATCCGTTTGGCACCGACGCTCTTGGTCGCGACATTTTGGTCCGTGTTATCTACGGTGCCCGCGTCTCGCTTTCCGTCGGTATCATGGCGACTGCCATCTCGACGGTCATCGGTCTAATCATGGGCGCCCTCGCTGGTTTCTACGGCGGCGTCTGGGATACGATCATCATGCGCTGTGCGGACATCTTCCTGGCGTTCCCGTACGTGCTGTTCGTCGTCGCCATGATCGCCGTCATCGGCCGTGGCCTTCAGAACGTCTTTATCGCCATCGGTATTCTCGGGTGGCCTTCGATTGCGCGTGTCTTCCGCTCTGCAATTTTGACGGTCAAGGAAAACGACTATGTTGACGCTGCGCGCGCGATGGGCGCATCGGACGCCCGTATCGTCATGCGTCACATCTTCCCGAACTCCGTTGCCTCCATCGTGGTCTACGCGACCATGAACATCGGTGGTGCCATTCTGACCGAGTCCGCTCTGTCCTACCTTGGAATGGGCGTTATTCCGCCTACGCCTTCTTGGGGCTCGATGATTCAGGACGGTCAGCAATATCTGATGACCGCCCCCTGGATGATGATCATGCCCGGTCTGGCAATTCTTACGACGGTGCTCGCCTTCACCCTGCTGGGTGACGGTCTGCGCGACGCCCTCGACGTCAAGATGAAGGACGCATAAGGATGAAGAAGAACAAGAACTATGTGGACCTGAAGGACCAGCCGGTTCCCGAGGGCCAGCATCTGCTCGAGGTCGACGACCTCAAGATGTATTTTCATACCGAGGATGGCGTCGTTCGCGCTGTCGACGGTGTGTCCTACACGCTCGATCGCGGCGAGACCCTGGGCGTCGTCGGTGAGTCCGGCTCCGGTAAGTCCGTGACCGCTATGACCATCATGGGCCTTATCTCGATGCCTCCGGGAAAGATCGAGGGCGGTGACGTTCGCTATCGCGGTCGCTCCATCCTCGAGATGACCGAGGAAGAGATGCAGCACATTCGCGGCAACGATATCGCGATGATCTTCCAAGATCCCATGACATCCTTGAACCCGGTCTATAAGATCGGCAAGCAGGTAGGCGAGGGTCTTCGTCTGCACCGTGGCTACTCCAAGCAGGAGGCACTCAAGCGCGCCACCGAGCTTTTGGACCTTGTTGGCATTCCCGAGCCCGAGAAGCGCGTGAATGAGTATCCGCACCAGTTCTCTGGTGGCATGCGTCAGCGCGTCATGATTGCCATGGCCCTTGCCTGCGACCCCGATATTCTGATTGCCGACGAACCCACGACTGCCCTGGACGTTACCATTCAGGCTCAGATTATTGAGCTTATGCAGGAAATGCAGAAGAAGAACGGCAACGCCATCATCATGATTACCCATGACCTGGGCGTTGTCGCCGATATGGCCGACAAAATCATGGTTATGTACGCCGGCCGTCCCGTCGAGTTCGGTACTGCTGAGGAAATCTTCTACGAGAGCCGCCATCCCTACACCTGGGGCCTTATCCGCTCCATCCCGGAGCAGGCTATCGATGAGAAGAAGCCGCTGACGCCGATTCACGGCAACCCGCCTTCGCTCATGAACCTGCCCGAGGGTTGTGTGTTCTCGCCTCGTTGTCCCTATGCGACCGATAAGTGCCGCAAGCAGCGCCCCGAGCGTGTTGTCATCGAGTCCGGTCACTATTCTGCGTGCCACTACGCCGGCGACCCCGAGTTCCTCAAGAACGCTCCTGAGACGTCCCGTACGCGCAAGGATTTCGAGAAGGGAGGCGAGGCGTAAATGGCAGACAAAAACACGCGCACTCCGCTGCTGAAGGTCGAGCACCTCTCTAAGGAGTTCCCTGCAGAGTCCGGCATGTTCGCCAAGCGTTTTTCCAAGCGCGTCGTCTCTGCTGTAAATGACATCTCTTTTGAGATTTATCCTGGCGAGACCTTTGGTCTGGTTGGCGAGTCTGGTTGCGGTAAATCCACGACGGGCCGCACTATTATGCGCTTGACCAAGCCGACCGCTGGTAAGGTGTTTTTCCAGGGCAAAGATGTTGCCGAGATGAGCAAGCATGAGATCAAGGACATGCGTCGTGAGATGCAGTTTATCTTCCAGGATCCTTATGCTTCGCTCAACCCTCGTATGACTATCGGTGAGATCGTCTCCGAGCCCATGACCATTCACGGCGTGGGAACCAAGGAGGAGCGCATTGAGCGTGTCCGCGAGCTTCTCGACGTTGTCGGACTGAACCCCGAGCACATCAACCGCTATCCTCATGAGTTCTCCGGCGGTCAGCGTCAGCGTGTCGGCATTGCCCGCGCATTTGCGCTGAAGCCCAAGCTGATTATCTGCGACGAGCCGGTTTCCGCTCTGGATGTATCCATTCAGGCCCAGGTTTTGAACCTGCTCAAGGAGCTGCAGGACAAGTTTGGCACGGCGTATCTGTTTATCGCCCACGACCTGTCCGTCGTGCAGCACATCTCCGATCGCGTTGCCGTTATGTATCTGGGTAAGATGGTCGAGGTCTCGGACTGGAAGACGCTCTACAGCGAGCCTCACCATCCGTACACGCAGTCGCTGCTGTCTGCTGTGCCAGTTCCCGATCCCGATATCCAGAAGACCCGCAAGCGCATCATTCTCGCTGGCGATCCGCCGTCGCCGCTGGATCCGCCGACCGGTTGCCGTTTCCACACGCGCTGCCCGATCGCGCAGGGTATCTGCTCCGAGAAGCTTCCCGAGTTTAAGGAAGTTGCCCCGGGCCACTGCTGCGCGTGCCACTTCGCAGAGCCGTTCCCGATCAAGGAATCGCACATCGACCTGTAGTCGGTTGTTCTCGTCCGGGCCCGCCCTGGTGTTACTTTCCAGAACGTCCTCGGACATGCAAGAAACCCCCGCTGCGCACTTCGTGCGGCGGGGGTTTCTTGCGTCCTGCGGAATGTTCTGAAAAGTAACACCAGGGCGGGCCCTACGGTAACAAGGTAGGGGGAGTTCGATTTCCTGATCGCTCACTTAATCTAATAAGAAATTGAGTGAGGCCGGAGCTTTCGCTCCGGCCTCCTTATATAAGGGCTCGGCAAAGCCGAGCCACCAAATTTGCATCAGCCCCCAGAACATGTTTGAGAACTGTGCCTGGAGTACATGCCCCTAGGGCAGGAATGAGGTTGCTTTCCAACGCATTCCGCAGGGGGCGGCATTATTTTGTAGCGCGAAGCGCGGATCAAAATAATGCCGCATGCCCGAGGACGCGTTTGAAAGCAACCTCATTTCTGCCCGAACAGTTCAGTCTACCTGGGCATTTACAAATTCGTAAACTTTTTTGAAAAAAGTGCTTGCACAGTTCTCGAATCATAGGTTATTATCTTCCTCGTTGAAAGCGCGGGTTCAACAGAACGAACCGCGATCAACAACATAGCATGTCGGAGTGGCGGAATTGGCAGACGCGCTAGCTTGAGGTGCTAGTGACCGCTTTTTGGTCATGCGGGTTCAAGTCCCGCCTCCGACACCATCGCATTTATGAAGCCTCTTCGGAGGCTTTTTTGTTACCGATAGACGGTGAGGTTCACGATGGAAACGCTTGAGCGCAACGAGTGGGCAGACGTTGCCCAATTGGTCGAGATTACGAGCGATGCTGTCATTGTCTGTGAGCTTGACGGAACCATTTTGCATGTAAATAATCGTTTGCTCGACTTAATGTGCGAGGAGCGTTCCGATGTGATCAACGGAGATGTTAAAGACCTCCTGTACTCGTCGGCATTTGAACGCGCGACAGCGCATCGTCTTCCTTTTGAGACCAATGGAACAAAGAGCGAGTTGATGCTCAAGCTGAGTGACGGCTCATTTATCCCCGTCCTGGTGTGTGCCGGCTCGGTTACACCGTCTCGCATCTTTGGCCGCCGTGCACCGCGTGTTCTGGTGGCGCTCCATAGCATCGAAGAACAGTATTCGCACGACCGCCAGCTCAAGCGTGCACTTTCGGAACTGAGAGTGGCGAATAAGCGCCTCTCGGGCACGCTCTCGGTCATTATGAGCACGGTGGGCTCCGATGAGCTGCCTAGTTTGTTAGATACCGTTTTGAACCAGCTCGTAGGAACCCTCGATGCCTCGGGCGCTGCCATTTATTTTTCTGAGAGCGGCGGTTTTAAGCTTCGCGGTGTTTCCAAGGAGCTGCATGACAGCTACCTGCCCGAGTTTTTGCCGTATGGCGCCGGCATTCCGACGTATGTTCTTCGCGAGTCGCGTGCCTGTCGCTTGTCGATTCAACAGGACCTTGAGGGCGATAGGGCCGCCTCCGGTATGTTCATGGACCTGGACAATCGTTCTAAGCACCTGTTGCGCGTGCAGGATATGCCTCCGTACCGCAGCGAGATCTGTCTTCCCGTGTTTTACGGTACGCAGATCCTTGGCGTGCTGGAAGTTGGTTGGAAACGCCCCCAGGCACCGCTCGCCTATGACGTTAATGTGCTCGAGGTTATTTGCGATTACCTGTCTATCCAGCTGGTCGGCATGGCATCGAGCCTTCGCTCTCGTCGCACGGCCGAGCTTGGCCGCTCGCTCAATGTCTTGCGTGACGAGTTGTTTACCTTTCTAGACGATCCCGCCGCGGCTACCCAGGCGGTATCGTCCGAGATCTGCAATATGCTCAACTGCCATTTTTGTCCTGTTGAGTATGACGCCAGTCTGGATTCCTACGTCATAGATTTTGAAGGCGGCAGTCGCGTTGCTTTGCCGGACGATCCCGAGCAGCTGTTCTTTTCCACGATGGCGCCAGCGGCACGTCTGGGGGCTGGCCCTGATGGCTTTGAGGCATCTGTTTTGGGCGGCACGAGTGCCGGGGACCTTAAACACGTCCGTATAACGCGCGTTGACGAATCGATGCCTATGGGAGGCTGGCTTAGGGCGCATGGCCTGCCTTGTCAAGGTCTCTACGTCGACACCGGCATCGAGGCGGGGCGCCCGCGCTCTGAGGGTGATGGCAAGCACAGTAACGACGCGATTGTTCCTGTTTCTGTTACGAAGAGCCCGACGACGCGCGCGCTGCTGCTTCGTGATGGTAGCCAAGAGCCGATTGATGACCTTGAATACGACTACTTGGTGCACTTGGCGCATGACTTTGAACTGATCTACGAAGGCGAATCTCAAAAGCGCGAGGAGCGCCATATCGCTCAGACCCTCCAGATCGGCATGAGAAATTCCCTGGGGGATGTTCCGGGTATCGCAACCGATTCGGTGTACCTGTCGGCCACGAACTCGGCGTTGGTCGGCGGCGATTTCTATACGCTCATCCGTCTTCCCGACGACTGCGCCGTCATGATTCTGGGTGATGTGTCTGGCAAAGGCATTGAGGCCGCATCGATGTCCGCGCTCGTCAAGACGGCCCTGACGGCCTATGCCTGGGAGGGCGCTGGACCGACCCGCATGGCACGCTCCCTTAACAGCATGCTCATGGGCTTTTCGAGGGTCGAGACGTTTGTGACGGCGTTTATCGCCAAGATCGATCTTAAAGCGGGTCGCGCTACCTATTGCTCTGCGGGACATCCTCCCACTATGGTCATTAGGCCGTCGTCGACGCCGCTTGGTGGCGGCGAGACCTGCGGGGGAGAAGTGGAGCTCCTTGGGTGCCAATCGGGCGTGATCGGTGCCTTTGAGAGCATGGTGTACGAGACAGGCGTGTTTACGTTCGCCCCCGGCGACATGCTCTTCATGTATACGGATGGAACGATTGAGGCCCGCGACCGCACCGGAGCGTTCTTTGGCGAGCAGCGCTTGCGTGATCTTCTGCTTTCTGTTTCGGGGGAGGGCGTGTCGGGCATTTGCGGCAAGGTCTTGGGCGAGCTTGACCGATTTACCGAATCGGCGCTGGACGATGACATTGCATTGGTGTCCCTTGAGTTTTTACGGGGTCGTTCATAGACGACGCTGGGCGGGCTGAATCCGTGCGGTTGGGAAAACGAATGCATCGAGTGGGCTTTTTTGGGGAACCATGGTCGTATGAATGAGTGGAATGACATAGCGGTTTTGACGCCACCAGGCGATATCGACATCGCCACGGTGCCTGCGCTGCGTCGGCGGTTGGATGCTTTGATTGGCCGCGGCGTGCGTCGTGTCGTCTTCAACTGTCAGGCTGTTAGCTTTATCGATTCGACAGGCTTGGCATTTCTGCTTATGCACGCTCGTGAGCTCATGAGACGAGAAGGCCTGCTTTCGCTTGTCAATGCATCAGATGAAGTTGTTCGCTTTTTGAAGATTGCTCGTCTTGTCGATATCCTTCATGTCGCAGGGCCGGCACGGGAGTCTATTCCCGCCATTCCGGTGGGGGAGCTGCCTCGCTGGAGTAAGAGCGTCGAGGTCCGTCAGGGTATCGAGAATCTTCCATACTACCGACATCGCATCGCCGAACTCCTTGAATCGCTTCCGTTGCGCCGTGACGAGCGCTACGATGTCGCATTGGCGTCGGGGGAGGCGCTGGGTAATGCCTATGACCATGCGGGCGGTATCGGGTGCGTCCTGACGGTTCAGGCCTATGGC
Source organism: Collinsella sp. BIOML-A6 (assembly GCF_009875845.1). Lineage (NCBI taxonomy): Bacteria > Bacillati > Actinomycetota > Coriobacteriia > Coriobacteriales > Coriobacteriaceae > Collinsella > Collinsella sp. BIOML-A6. The sequence goes on along the minus strand of NZ_WWSL01000001.1, from coordinate 109,994 downwards.
GATCGCGTTGTGGTTGAGGTGCTTGATCGAGGTGCCGGCTATTCTATCGATGAAACGAGCGAGCCGGTGGCATCCGAGGAACGTGGACGTGGTATCAAGCTAATGCGCATGCTCGTCGATAACGTGGAGGTTGCTCGTCGTACGGACGGCGCCGGCACGCGCGTGCAGATGGTGAAGCTGTTTAGCGGAGCGCTGGAATCGTGTGCCTAGCCAATCGCTTTAGCGCGTTTAGCTACTAAGAACATGCGGCAGACAACTTTTTTTGAAAAAAGTACTTGCGTCTTTTGGACAACTCGCGTAAATTAATAACCCGCAAGCGGACATGGCTCAGTTGGTAGAGCACAACCTTGCCAAGGTTGGGGTCGCGGGTTCGAGCCCCGTTGTCCGCTCCATTGCATTTCCGGACCGTCTTAAGCGGTCCTTTTCCGGCGAAGTGGCCAAGTGGTAAGGCAGAGGCCTGCAAAGCCTTTACCCCCGGTTCGAATCCGGGCTTCGCCTCCAGGCAACATCCGGGCGCTCCGGCGCCCGTTTTGTTTTACATATGCGGACATGGCTCAGTTGGTAGAGCACAACCTTGCCAAGGTTGGGGTCGCGGGTTCGAGCCCCGTTGTCCGCTCCAACTATCTTACGCGGTTCTAACGAACCGCGTTTTTTGTTGACGCTGCGCGAGCCCCGGGCACCCCATCTTGCCCCTCAATCGTCGGTCGCGTACATAAAGTACGCTTCCCTCCTCTTTCGCGGCAACCTGGGGCACCCGGAGCCCGCTCGCTGTTGTGGCCGGGGGAGTGAGTCTTCCATTCTTTTCACTAATTGGTCGATCCGTCCCAGGGGGCTCGAACTTTTTTCAAATTATTCGAAAATAGTTCTTGCATTCGGGTGGATTATCCCGTATATTGAATCCTTGCAGGCGGACATGGCTCAGTTGGTAGAGCACAACCTTGCCAAGGTTGGGGTCGCGGGTTCGAGCCCCGTTGTCCGCTCCATTTGGGCGTTTAGCTCAGGGGGAGAGCGCTTCCCTGACACGGAAGAGGTCAGAAGTTCAAATCTTCTAACGCCCACCAAATGTTCGCAGCTCAGAGGCTTAGCCTCTGAGCTGTTTTTTGTCACGAAGCTCGCCGCCAAATATTGATTTAAGGTCTGTACGCGATGATCTTCGCATCCCGTAGGGGTACCGACAGATTGCATACATCTTGGTCGATCGTGACCGCAACATGTTGGTCAAGCATAATCTTTTGGATTCTTTTGGCATGAGTGGCTTAGTTTTGGTAGGATTTGTCGGCGGCTTGACTAAGGGGTTTTATAACTGCCATGCAGGTAGTCGTGTTGGTAACGTTTTACCGACTTGTCAAATACCCCTCAGTTTTAATGCGTCTGCAAAATGACTAATTGCTTTGACCTGCTGAAACACTATATGTTGTGTTTGACCTAAAAAAAGAATACAGGATATAGATGCATCTTTGTCGTATGATAGATGGCGGACAGAGAACGAAGACCTTAACTGCCTCTTTTGAACGTGTCCTTGAGCCGCTTGATCGGCTCCTGGGAATGTCCGCATGGAGGCTTATGGTTTATCGAGAACACAGATTGCGCGACGGCGCCGCAAGACAGGGGCAAGCCCTGCCGGGCATCGTTTGGCTCTGAAGCGCAATGAGACTACGATGCGAAAGAGGCAAGAGGATGAAGATCATCAAGCGCAGCGGCACCGAGGTTGTCTTTGACATCGACAAGATCGTCAATGCCATCCGCGCCGCAAACTTGGAGGTCGAGGAGAGCTCTCGTCTAACCGACCGTCAGGTGGTTTACGCGGCACAAAACGTTGCCGAGGCATGTGAGAATGCCGGGCACACCGTATCGGTCGAGGAGATCCAGGATCTGGTCGAGGACGAGATCATGCGCCTCGACTGCTATGAGGTCGCTCGCCACTACATCATTTATCGCTATGTTCAGAGCCTGAAGCGCCAAAAGAACACGACCGACGACAAGATCCTGTCGCTGATCGAATGCAACAACGAAGAGGTCAAGCAGGAGAACTCTAACAAAAACCCGACTGTCAACTCCGTTCAGCGCGACTACATGGCCGGCGAGATCTCCAAGGACCTGACGCAGCGCGTGCTGCTGCCCCAGGAGATCGTGGATGCCCACAACGAGGGCCTGATTCACTTCCACGATTCGGACTACTTCGCCCAGCACATGCACAACTGCGACCTGGTGAACCTGGAGGATATGCTCCAGAACGGCACCGTTATCTCGGGCACGCTGATCGAGAAGCCGCACAGCTTCTCGACTGCCTGCAATATCGCGACGCAGATTATCGCCCAGGTCGCCTCTTCCCAGTACGGCGGTCAGTCGATTTCGCTGACCCATCTGGCTCCGTTTGTCGAGGTGAGCCGTCAGAAGATTCGTGGCGAGGTTGCCCGCGAGCTCGAGGAGCTTGGCGTTTCTGCGTCTGCCGAGAAGGTTCGTGAGGTCGTTGAGGACCGCCTGCGCGATGAGATTCGTCGCGGCGTCCAGACGATTCAGTATCAGGTCGTGACCCTTATGACCACGAATGGCCAGGCGCCGTTCGTGACGGTCTTTATGTATCTCAATGAGGCCCGTACGCCCCAGGAGAAGCACGACCTTGCCATGATTGTGGAGGAGACGCTTCGTCAGCGCTATGAGGGCGTTAAGAACGAAGCCGGCGTGTGGATCACCCCGGCGTTCCCCAAGCTTATCTATGTGCTTGAGGACGATAACGTTTACGAGGATTCCCCGTACTTCTACCTGACTCAGCTGGCTGCGAAGTGCACCGCCAAGCGCATGGTGCCCGACTACATCTCCGAGAAGAAGATGCGCGAGCTCAAGCTGTCGAAGGGCGAGACCGCGGGCAACGGCGACTGCTATACCTGCATGGGTTGTCGCAGCTTCCTGACGCCCGACCGTTCGGGCAACGGCTTTAACAATGTCGCCAACGCGCTGAACTATGACCCGACCAAGCCTAAGTACTATGGTCGCTTTAACCAGGGTGTTGTGACCATCAACCTGCCCGATGTCGCGCTGAGCTCGCATCAGGACATGGACAAGTTCTGGAAAATCTTCGATGAACGCCTTGAGCTGTGCCACCGTGCCCTGCTGTGCCGTCATGAGCGCCTGATGGGTACGCTTTCTGATGCCGCCCCGATTCTGTGGCAGTACGGCGCCCTCGCTCGTCTGAAGAAGGGTGAGACGATCGACAAACTGCTCGTGGGCGGATACTCCACCATCAGCCTGGGCTATGCTGGCCTGTATGAGTGCGTCAAGTACATGACGGGCCACAGCCACACCGAGAAGGAGGGTACGCCCTTTGCCATGGCCGTCATGCAGCGCATGAACGACAAGTGCGCCGAGTGGAAGGCCGAAAGCGATATCGACTTCTCGCTGTACGGTACCCCGCTTGAGTCGACGACCTACAAGTTCGCCAAGTGCCTGCAGCGTCGTTTTGGCATCATCCCGGGCGTGACGGACAAGGGCTACATCACCAACAGCTACCATGTCCACGTGTCCGAGGAGATCGACGCATTCGACAAGCTCAAGTTCGAGGGCATGTTCCAGCAGCTTTCGCCGGGCGGTGCCATCTCCTACGTCGAGGTTCCCAACATGCAGGACAACCTCAAGGCTGTCATTCGCGTGATGCAGTACATCTACGACAACATCATGTACGCCGAGCTCAACACCAAGAGCGACTACTGCCAGGTGTGCGGCTACGATGGCGAGATCCGCATTATCGAGGACGACGGTAAGCTGGTGTGGGAGTGCCCCAACTGCGGTAATCGTGACCAGGAGAAGATGAATGTCGCCCGTCGCACGTGCGGCTACATCGGTACCCAGTTCTGGAACCAGGGTCGAACCGAGGAAATCCGCGACCGCGTGCTGCATCTCTAATATCGCTCCGGGGCTGAACCGAGAGGACCGCTTGGGCATTTGCTCGCTATTTCGGACAGTCCTGCGCAAGACGAAGGCCACATTAAGTGGCCTTCTTTGCGTGCGGAACTCATATCGAGCAAAAGCCCAAGCGGTCCTCTCGGTTCAGCCAAGTTGACGTAGTTGAGATGCAGCATACGGTCTGCTCACTCCTCGAAGTTCTTAGCGGAAATGAGTCGACTTGCAATAACGGTTTGCTTGCAGCAACGGTTGAGCTGCAACAAATTTTTTATTGGACCTCGAACCCTATACTCGATGCTCGCTTCGTTCATTGAGTGTTGCTCGCGAGGGGTCTGGAGTATATCGTTCCGCCCGCAGTTTCGCAGGCCAAAGGCCGAGAATGTTTGAGGACGGAATGATATACTCCAGACCCCCAGGAAGGTTACTTATGAACTACGCGAACATTAAGTATTTCGACATTGCCGATGGGGAAGGCGTTCGTACTTCTCTGTTTGTGAGTGGATGCCGTCGTGGGTGCAAGAACTGCTTTAACTCTGCTGCGTGGGACTTTGCTGCGGGCGAGCCGTTCGATCGTGCCGTCGAGGGCAAGATTATCGAGAGTCTCGACCATCCCTTTATTGATGGCCTGACAATTCTGGGCGGCGAGCCCATGGAACCCGAGAACCAGGCGGGGCTTGTTGATTTCATTGAGCGCGTTCGCGCCACTTATCCTGTGGGGTCGGGAAAGACCATTTGGTGCTTTACTGGCGACGTACTCGAGGAGCTTATGCCGGGCGGGCACCATCATACCGAGGTGACGAGCCGCATTCTCGCCTGCCTCGATATGTTGGTGGACGGTCCGTTCGTTCAGGATTTGTACGATATCTCGTTGCGCTTTAGGGGCTCGAGCAATCAGCGCGTGATTGATATGAATGCCACGCGTGCCCGTGCCGAGCGTGAAAACGTTGCGCTTTGCGACGCCGTGGAGCTTTGGCGTGATGATCCGGTCTATTCGACCCATACTATGTAGCTGGCAGAGGTTGCGTGCCGTCGTGGTACCATAGCGCGAACGCGAAATCGAAGAAAGTGAGGCCCAGATGGTCGATCAGGAAAAAGTCGAGACTGCCATTAAGCTGCTGCTTGAAGGTATAGGCGAGGAGCCGTCTCGTGAGGGGCTGCTGGAGACGCCGGCACGCGTTGCCCGTATGTATAGCGAGATTGCCGGCGGTATGGACCAGAGTGCCGAGGAGCATCTGTCCAAAACTTTTGCCGTCGCTTCGAACGATTTGGTTATCGAGCGTGACATTACGTTTTACTCGTTGTGCGAGCACCATCTGCTGCCGTTTTATGGCAAGGCTGCCATTGGTTATATCCCTAACGGTCGGGTGGCGGGCCTGTCTAAGCTTGCTCGCACGGTTGAGGTTTATGCCCGCCGTCTGCAGCTGCAGGAGCAGCTGTGTGCGCAGGTTGCCGACGCTCTCATGGATTATCTCGCTCCCCAGGGAGCGATTGTGCTCATGGAAGCTGAGCATATGTGCATGACCATGCGCGGCGTGCAAAAGCCCGGCACCAAGACTGTAACGCTCGCTCGCCGCGGCGTCTTTGAGACCGATCCGGCGCTCGAGGAGCGATTCTTTAGGATGCTGGGACGCTAGCTATGAGAGTCGTTAACGACTTTACATCGAATACGGACGAGGGAACACTGCGTCGCGGTTTTATGGCTTCGGGCCTGACTCCCTTTGGTGCCATGCCTCGCATTGATTATATTTGTGCCAACGGGCTGTTCCGGCGGCACCTGGGCAACATTGCACGGTTGGAATCGGGGCGCATCTTTTGCCGCCACGGTATTGACCACCTGCTGGATGTTGCCCGTATTATGTGGATCAAGAATCTCGAGGAACAGCTCGAATTTGACCGCGAGGTCATCTACGCCACGGCACTTCTTCACGATATCGGCAAAGATGAACAGTATGAATCGGGTATATCCCATGATGTTGCAAGCGAACGCGTCGCTGATGCGATCCTCGGCGGCATGCCCGATGACGTGGCGTTTGAGCCGGCCGATGCCGCAGCCATTAAGACGGCCATCCTGGGCCATCGAAAGCTGCGCGTGAACAGCCAACCGCTTGAGCGTCTGCTCTATGCAGCCGACAAAGCGTCACGCGCCTGCTTTGCATGCCCCGCGCGCAATGCTTGCAACTGGAGCGACGATAAAAAGAACCTGTCGATTCGCGTGTAGCCGGTATGCGCGATCGGGGTTCTAAACGAAGGAGACGATCGCGATGAGTAACAAAAAACTGCCTGAGAATGCCACCAAGACCGAGGGTGCTGAGCTTGCCCGTCGTGGTAGGGGCGAAATTTCTGCTGCGACGGCGGTACCCCATGTGAGCTATGACGACCTTCGCCATGCCGACCGTATTGTCATTGACGGCCTTGAGGTTTTTGCCAACCATGGCGTGTATCCCGAGGAGAACGCGCTGGGTCAGAAGTTCATCGTTTCTCTGGTGCTCTATGCCGACCTGCGCGCGGCGGGGGAGCACGATAGTTTGGACGCCTCGATTGACTATGGCTCGGTGTGCCACGATGTTGATGGCTATCTGCGCGAGCATACGTTTAAACTCATCGAGGCGGCAGCCGAGGGGACAGCCCAGATGCTGCTGCGCCGTCATCCTTCGCTGCTTGGTGTGCGTGTTAAGCTCGATAAGCCTTGGGCGCCTGTCGGTCTTCCCCTGGCAAGCTGCGGTGTCGAGATCGAGCGCGTGCGCTAACCGGCTCTAATACGTCTCTATGGGTGGTTGCTTGAGCCGCTGAGACGGTGCTCTATTGTTGGGGCAGTATGTGTCGAGCAGGGCGTGGAACCGCTGGTTGTGGCTTGGCTCAAGCAGATGGACAAGCTCGTGGGCGACAACCATGTCGAGACACTCGATGGGATAGGCGGCAAGTTCGCGTGCGATGCGAATGGCGCCGGTCTTGGGCGTGCATGAGCCCCAGCGCGTTTTCATGCTGCGCACAGAGACGCGGGCCACGGTGACGCCCATTGCGATTTCGTACGCGTGCACCATATCGCGCAGTGCCGTGGTGACCTCGGACGTATAGAGCTGGTTGATGTTGGCTTGGAGCTCATCGGGCGTTAGGCCGTCGAGGATTGCGTGCCGCTTGGCCTGTGGGCGTTCCTCTGGCTCGTCGGTACCCATAAAACTTGCAAAGGTGGCCTGTTTAGGCCGCGGTACGGGTGATGCAAAGTTGTGATCGAGTGCATCCTGCACCGTGATGGGCTTGCCCCAAAGTGCAATGATGGACGAGGGGCTGAGCGGCTCTCGCGCTGTTGCCTGACGTTGCTCGCGCTGGGCAAGTCGCCTGATAATCCAGGCGCTGTTGCGCTTCACAAAGGCTTCGATACGCTCGCGGCTGGCGCCGAGCGGTGCGCTGGCGTGGACCTCGCCGCTCGATGTGATGCGTAGGTTGAAGTTTTTGACGCGCTTTTTGGCAACGACGACGGGGATGGGCGTCCCATCCGGTCGGGATAGGAAAAACGTAAATTGCTGCGTCAAAAGCGGTCCTTCAGATTGGGGACGGGCCGGCATGTCGACCGTTCGGGATGCCGGCCCGCTCAAGGGATGTGAAATTAATAACGCTCAAAGAAGGCAAGCGCGTTGTCGCTGCAGAGCTTCTGCATCACGGTCTTGCCGAAGTGCCTGGAGAGCATGTTTTGGAATTCGGGCATTTTGCTGGCATCGGAGAGGAAAGTGGGCACCGCGGCACCGTCCCAGTCGCCGCCGAGCGCGATGATATTTTCGCCACCCAGGTCAAGCCAGTGTTCGATATGGGCTGCCAGCTGGTCGAAGGTGACATCTGCGGCGGTCTTGTCGGTTGCATCGTTGGATAGGAACTTGCTGCAGTAGTTGAGGCCGACGATACCGCCCATGTCGCGGATGGTGCGGAACTGGTCGTCGGTGAGGTTGCGCTTGACGCCGCAGACGGTGCGGGAGTTGGAGTGGCTGGCGACGAAGGGGCGCGTGGCGTGGGCGACAACCTCGTCAAAGCACTCATCGTTGAGGTGGGAGACGTCGAGCACCATGCCGGCGTGCTCCATCTGCGTAAGCGCCTCGATGCCGGCGGCGGTGAAGCCGGCATGGGTGTCGTGTCCGCTCGCGAGCGGTCCCTGCGCGTTCCAGCTGAGTGATGACATGAGTACGCCCAGGCTCTTGAGCACCTCGATCAGCGCGGGGTCCTCGGCAAAGAACGTGGCGTTTTCGATGGTGTGGATGCAGGCGACCTTGCCGTCTTTGAGCGCAGGGCGAATGTCAGCGGCGCTACGTACGTTGACCATGCGGTCGTGGTTGAGCGTTGCCTGGCCGCTCATGTGCGCCATGATCTGCGCCTGGAAGCGCGCAGCGTGGGCGGTGGGAATCTCGTCGGGGACAAACGTGGCGAAGCACTGTGCCCACGGCGTGTTGCCGATCTTTGCGAGCGAGATGGCGCAGGCGTTGCCCTCGATGAGGTCGAAATCCTGCGGATGCGTTTCGTCGCCGGGGAAATAACCGTCGGTGCCGGCGGTAAAGCGCAGGTCGAGATCGAGCGTGGCCCAGCCGATGCGGTCGGCGGTGTCGCAGTGTAGGTCAAATACGGGATATGCCATGGTTCCTCCGGTTGCAGCGTTTCTTTGCAAACTGTCTTTGAATTGTATGACTAGGGTATAGTTAGCGCCATATGTTCACGGCGGCCCGCGTTGTGCGCCGCCCTTATCACGGAGGTTACCATGTCCAACCAGGGCAAGAAGGTTAAGACCCATTATCGTGGCACGCTCGACGACGGCACGCAGTTCGATAGCTCCTACGATCGCGGTGAGCCGCTGGAGTTCACCTGCGGCGCCGGCCAGATGATCAAGGGCTTCGACGCCGCTGTTGTCGACATGCAGGTGGGCGAGAAGAAGACCGTGCACATTCCTGCTGCCGATTCCTACGGCGAGCACAATCCCGAGATGGTTATTACCTTCCCGGCCGAACAGGTTCCCAACATCGAGCAGATCGAGAAGGGCATGAAGCTTTTCCTGTCCACGCCAAGTGGTATGCCCGTCCCCGCCGTGGTCATCGACGTAACGCCCGAGGCCGTGACGCTCGATGCCAACCACGAGTTGGCCGGCAAGGACCTCAACTTTGATATCGAGCTCGTTGAGGTCGAGGGTTAGAGTATGCCTGAACGCTTGGTTTCGACGACATGCTTGGGAAATCTCAACGATCCGTCCTATGAACTCCTGCTTCGCCGGAAGTTGGGCGGCGTCTTTGAAGTTGACGAGCTACTGCTCGATTGGGACCAGGCCGATGTGTGCGCGTTTGTGGGCGTGACGGGGCTGGGGCGCACGATCGACGTTCGGCTGGATACTACCGATGGCGGTCGTCTTGCCGATGGCGACGTGCTCGCCATCGACCGTTCGGGCGTGGTGCCCGTGGCGGTTGTCGTGCGCCTGCGCAGCGCCGAGGTTTATTTGGTCGAAGTCGACCGCGTGGATCCGATTGCGCTCGCGCATGCGTGCTGGGAGATCGGCAACATGCATGCGCCGCTCTTCCGGGGCGACTCGGACGAGCATACCGTGCGCATGTATACGCCGTTGCAGCCTGTTTTGGGCCGCATGCTCCGGGGTGTCGAGGGTGTTCGGCTCTCGGTGGTTACCCGTGAACTCGATGCGGACCGGCGCTTTGCGTCGAGTGCGGCGGAGGTCGTCGTGAGCAGGGCTCCCGACTTTACCATCGTAAAAAAGACGTGCGGCTAAGCGCACGTATGCGCAAGATGGGCTTTGAGGGGCGACCAATCAAGGTCCGTCTTGCTGTTGATAGAAGGCTTTGGGGGAAGCTATGGGTCTTGAGGGAATCAAGCTGATTGCATGCGATTTGGACGGCACTTTACTGCATCCGGGGGAGCGCGAGCTGCGTTCCGAGGCCTTTGAGCTTATCGATGAGCTGCATCGCCGCGGTATCGTGTTTATGCCGGCGAGTGGCCGTCAATATGCGAGCTTGCGCTACCTGTTTGCCCCGGTGGCCGATGAGCTCGCCTATGTATGCGAAAACGGAACCCTGGTGATGAGCGAGGGGCGTGCCGTTGTCAAGCGTTCCATGGAGCGTAGCCTTGCTATGGTTATCGCGAATGCCGTGGTTGCGTATCCCCATGCTGACGTGACCCTTTCGTGTGAGGGGCACCTCTACGCCATGAGCGGCAACGATGCGTTCGTCGACCATTTGCGCTATGAGGTCCACTGCGATGTGGCGGTGGTCGACCGTCCCGAGGACATCGACGAAGATGTCATTAAGATTGGCTTCCAGACGCCCAAGGTGGATTATCCGGCGGCCCGGGAGTATTTCGAGCGCCTCTTTAGCGACCGTGTCGACGTGATGACGTCGGGAGCCGCATGGACGGACTTGATCGGTTTCGGTTCGGGCAAGGGCTCCGCGCTTGTCGATTACGGTCGTGCCCTGGGGATTTCGCCCGATGAGATGATGGCGTTTGGCGACAATGAGAACGATCGCGACATGCTCAACGTCGTGGGCCATCCCTATCTGATGGAGAGCTGCAACCCCACTATGCGCGGCATCAACGACCGCGTCCGCTACGTGCACACGGTCGAAGAAGAACTCCGTCGCCTGCTCGCCGAGTAGATATTTGGGACATGCCTAGAAATCTACTTTTTGCTGCAGGGTGCGGAAAGGTGTTTTTTAAGGCATGTCCCGAACATCTACCGGCAGTCGGGGCAGAGACCCTCGAAGATGGTGTAGTGCGACGTGACGTGCCAGCCGATGCGCTCGGACGCCTTGGCGTTGAGCTGGGCATCGAAGGGAAGTGGTACGTCGATGACGCGGCTGCACGAGGCGCAGATGATATGCGCATGCGGATCAATCGTGCGATCGAAGCGGCTGCCGCCCGGCGTCTTGATGGAGAGAATCTCGCCGGCGTCGGCCAAGAGGTTGAGGTTGCGGTAGACCGTGCCGCGGCTGATCTTGTCATCCTGCGCGCGCACGACGTTGTAGATTTCGTCGGCGGTGGGATGGTTATAGCTTTGGCGCACGGCGTCAAGAACCAGCTTTCGCTGTCTGGTATTCCTTCTTTGCACCGCCATGCGCCTCGCCTCTTTTCTATCAACGGTCGTAGGTAAATGATACCGTATTTAGCACACAATACTAATAACGAGGACTGAAACCGTCTTCATTGGCAAGTGGGGCTCGGGCCTGGGCGTCTACGAGGCGAAAACGCGTTCCTATGCGCTCGTAGGAGGCATGAAGCGCCTCGAGATGAGATAGGATGTTTGCCGGAGCTCCCTGTATCTCCATCTCAACCGAGTCGTCTTCCATATTGCGCACCCAGCCGGTGAGTGCGCGTGCCTGCGCGAGGTTGGTGTTGGTAAAGCGAAAACCAACGCCTTGGACTTGTCCCGCCCAGCGCAGGAAGTAACGCAGGGGAGTGTCTTGAGTGGCCTCGTCGCTTGCGAACACAGTAAGTCTGCGGCGCAGCTCGAGCTCGACGCCAGAGGGCTTTTGAGGTTCTCGACTGCCGCCGGTGACGCCCGAGAAAAGCTTGTCGAAAAAACCCATCGCTATGCCTGCTTGTTAGAGTCGGCGGGGAAGGCGATGCCCGCCTGCTGACGCACGGCATCCATGATACGCAGCGACACGAGCGTGACATCGCGGTAGTGGCCAAGCTCGTGGCGTCCCGCCGGGGTCTCCCAAATCTCTTCCTTAACGTTATCGATGCCGCCGATGGCGGTGATAAAGTCTGCGAGTTCGTATTCCATCGTGTTGTCCGATTTGGGCAGGTCGAGCACACGGCCGTTGTCGCCCTGATCGCGCGGTGTCTCGGTTGCCGAGCCGCGTACGACATCGCCGCGATAGTCGATGCGGACGTTGCGGGGCGTGGACAGATGGTCGATCTGGATAGTGCCACGCTCGCCTTCGATCTGCGAGGGCAGCAGGTCATTCGTAATTTTGGAGTGTGCGAGCTCGACGGAGATACGGCTACCGCCGTAGCTGGCGAGGATGGAACCGCAGCCGTCGATGGGGCCGTGCGTGAGCTGTCGCGTGGTGGGGTCGAGCAGAGTGGTCATGCTCGTAAGGCCGGAGGGCATGCCGAAAATCTCGACCATGGGCTCGACGGTGTAGACGCCAATGTCCATGAGGGAACCCGATGCCATATTGCAGTCAAAGATATTGGTGGCGCGTCCCGCGAGAATCTCGTTGTAGCGCGAGGAATATTTGCCAAAGCGCAATGAGGCGCGGCGGATGGGGACGATCTCGCCCAGGGCATCCTCGATGGCGTGGAAGGCGGGATCGTGGAGGGGGCGCATGGCCTCGAGGGCCACGACACCTGCTGCCTCGGCAGCGCGGAAGACTTCCAGCGCCTGCGCTTCGGTGGCGCAGAAGGGCTTTTCGACGATAACGTGCTTGCCGCCGGCAATACAGGCGAGCGCCTGGTCGCAGTGGAGCGCATTGGGGCTGCCGATGTAGACGGCGTCGACGTCGGCGGCTGCCGCAAGCTCATCGAGTGAAGTAAAGTTTCGCTCGCCACCGCGCTCGGCGGTAAAGGCGGCACCGCGATTAGCATCGCGTGAAAGCGCGCCCACAAACGCGGCTTGGTCGTTGGCGTTGACGACTTGGATAAAGTCGTTGGTGATCATGGATGTGCCGATGGTCGCGATGCGCAGCATACGTCCCCCTTGCGTTGTTTGGTCTACAGGATGAGTGTAGCGCGTGGGGATATAAAGCTGCGCGAAAACGTTATTACAGGTCGCTCTCGTTAAAGCCGGTGTCGATATCGAGGTTGCCGCCGTCGGCCGCCGTGGTGGCGAGCTCATCGCAGCGCTCGTTGAGCTCGTGACCGGCGTGACCCTTAACCCAGATGAACTCAACCTTGTGCTTGCTTTTGGCGGTGAGTAGGCGCTCCCACAGGTCGCGGTTCTTGACGGGCTGCTTGTTGGCGGTTTTCCATCCGCGCTTTTTCCAGCCGTCGATCCAGTGTTTGTTAAAGGCGTTGACGACGTACTGCGAATCGGAATGGACTTCGACCTCGCAGGGGCGGTTGAGTGCCTCGAGCGCCACGATAACGGCCATGAGCTCCATGCGGTTGTTGGTGGTCTTGGCGTAACCGCGCGAAAGCTCGGAGGTAAAGGTCTTGCCGGCGGGGTTAGTGTATTTGAGCACGGCGCCGTAGCCGCCACGTCCCGGATTTGATCGGGCCGAGCCGTCGGTATAGATGATGACCTTCACGGGTTTCCTTTCGTTGGGTATGTTTCGCGCGAGTGACCATTGTAGCGCCATGCCCGCCGGGGGCTAGCAATCTACGATTTCTACCCCGTCTTCCGACAGTTGGTTGGCATGGATGATGCGGTCGAGCTCATCGAGATATTGCTGCAGCAGGGGAGAGGGCCTGCGCTCGTCGTGCATGATATAACCCACATGCATCGTCGGGGCGTCTGCTAGCGGGATCGACGCCATGCCCCATTGCATTTCGTTAGAGAGGACACCGGTCGATAGCGTGTAGCCGTTCGAGGTGATAAGCAGGTTGGTGAGCGTGCCGCGGTCGGACACGCGGATGTTGCGGTCACAGGGAATGTAGCTAAAGGGTTCCTCGGCGTAATAGAAGGAGTTCGAGGTGCCTTGCTCAAAGCTGTAGCGGGTGTAGGGCGTAAGGTCGACAAGGGACAGTTGCGGGCGGCGGGCGAGCGGGTGGCGTTCGCTTACGAATACGTGGACCTTTGCGTCAAAGAGGGGGTGGAAGCTCGCGCGCGCATCGGCAAAAGCCTTCTGCAGAACGCGGGCGTTAAAGTCGTCCAGATACAGGATGCCGATGTCGCTGCGAAACGCGCGGACATCATCGATGATCTGCGATGTGGTGGTCTCGCGCATGATGAACTCGAACTTGCTGTCGCGGCAGCGCTCGACCACGTTGACAAAGGCCTCGACCGAAAAGGCGTAGTGCTGGGCGGAAATGGCGAGGCGGGCTTGCGGGGTGCCGCCGTCCTCGTAGCGTGCCTCGAGCATGTCGGCCTGCTCTACGACCTGGCGCGCATAGCCCAAAAGCTCGGTGCCGTCGTTGGTGAGCGTGACACCGCGGCTGGAGCGCGTAAAGATCTCCAGATGGAGCTCCTGTTCCAGGCTCTTGACGGCGTTTGAGATGTTGGATTGAGCGGTATAGAGGCGCTGAGCTGCGGCGTTGATTGAGCCGGACTCTGCCACGGCGATCAGAAAACGAAGCTGCTGAAGGGTCATCGACGCCATCCTTTCGATTGTTATCTATAAAACAGATAACAGGTTAGCGCTTTTAAGTGATTGACCGAGGGAAACAATGCTCGTACTATTCAAAACACACAAAGGCGGTAGGTAATTAAGCCGACTACGGAACCGGGATGCGAAAGGAGGCCCGCATATGAGTTGCTTACCAAGACGAATGCCGGGCTCCTGTTTGCGCCCGTTGGCGTGATCAGGAGACAGCGACTTACTTCTCTCTTTTTATTTTATTTCCTTTCGTTCGATCAAGGAGATCATCATGAGCCAGTTTATCAACAACCCCGAGCACACCTTTGGTTTCGATACCCTGCAGCTGCACGTTGGCCAGGAGAGCGCCGATCCCGCATCCGACTCCCGTGCCGTGCCTATCTACCAGACCACGAGCTATGTGTTCCGTAACTCCCAACACGCCGCCGACCGCTTTGGTCTTGCCGACGCCGGTAACATCTACGGTCGTCTGACCAACTCCACCCAGGGCGTCTTCGAGGACCGTATCGCCGCACTCGAGGGTGGCGTGGCAGGTCTTGCCGTCGCCTCCGGTGCTGCTGCCATCACCTATACCCTGCAGGCTCTTGCCCAGGCCGGTGACCACGTGGTGGCTCAGAAGACCATCTACGGTGGCTCCTACAACCTGCTGGAGCATACGCTCTCCCAGTTTGGCGTCGAGACCACGTTTGTCGATGCCCATAACCTGGAAGAGGTTGAGGGTGCCATCAAGGACAACACCACGGTCATCTATCTCGAGACGCTCGGCAACCCCAATTCCGACATCCCCAACATCGACGCCATCTCCGAGATCGCCAAGAAGCACGGTCTGCCGGTTGTCGTCGACAACACCTTCGGCACCCCGTATCTGTTCCGTCCGCTGGAGCATGGTGCCAACATCGTCGTCCACTCCGCAACCAAGTTCATTGGCGGTCACGGCACCTCGCTGGGCGGCGTGATCGTCGACGGCGGTAACTTCGATTGGAAGGCGAGCGGAAGGTACGCCCAGATCGCTGAGCCCAACCCCTCCTACCACGGTGTTTCGTTTGCCGAGGCTGCCGGTCCCGCCGCCTTCGCAACCTATGTCCGCGCTATCCTGCTGCGTGACGAGGGCGCCTGCATCAGCCCGTTCAACGCCTGGGTCCTGCTTCAGGGCACCGAGACTCTGTCGCTGCGCGTCGACCGTCATGTCGAGAATACCAAGAAGGTCGTTGAGTTCCTGGCTGGTGACAGCCACGTCGCCAAGGTGAACCACCCGAGCCTGCCTGAGCACCCCGATCACGAGCTCTATCAGAAGTACTTCCCCCATGGCGGTGCCTCGATCTTTACCTTTGAGATTAAGGATGGCCAGGAGGCAGCTTGGAAGTTCATCGATCATCTGCAGGTGTTCTCGCTGCTCGCCAACGTGGCCGATGTCAAGTCGCTCGTCGTGCACCCGGCTACCACCACGCACTCCCAGCTCTCTGCCGAGGAGCTCGCCGAGCAAAACATCACGCCTTCCACGATTCGTCTTTCCATCGGTACCGAGAACGCCGAGGATATCATTTGGGATCTGAAGCAGGCCTTCGCTGCGCTGGACGAGTAGGGCGACTTGTGCAAGGACCCCTTGCGACTCGATAGGTATAACTGCATAAAATGCCTGTTCAAGGTGCCTGTGCGAACAATGGTTGCACAGGCGCCTTTTTTTTGCAGAGAGAGGGGGCAAAAACAGGGTTTTTGACACGCTTTATGCATTCGAGTTGTGGAAAACTCCTGTTGAGAGGATGTGAGTTTTACGCAATTGACGTGCGCCTTTTGAGTAAAACCGCAGGTCGCGATGTGCTCGGGGTACTATGCAGCGCGATCGAATCACACGCAGCTCAAACGCAGCAAAAACGCACTACGGAGGTTTCCAGCTACATGAAGATTGATTCACGAAAACCGAAAGCCGCCGCCCTTTCCGCCGCTCTGACCGTGGCACTTTTGGCGGGCGCCGGCGCAACTGATGCCCGCGCGGCAACACTATCCGATACGGTCGGATCTACGCCGTCCGAGGCGACGCTGGCGCAGCCCGTCGACTACCGCGGCGACGGTTATGGCTCTATGCAGGAGTGGAACGCCTCGATGGGGGCAAAGCGCGATTCCCTGGAGATGCGCGCTCAGATCATTATGAATATGTATGGCGACTATGCTACCGATGACGAGCGCGCTGTGTTGCAGGGCTGCATCGACGGTGCGGGTAGCCTGTTGACGATGGGGGAGGTCGACGCCAAGTCGACCGAGCTCGACGAGCTTCGCTCCGCGCTTGAGGATGCCAAGCGCGAGGCGCTCGAGGCTGCCGCAGCCGAGGCCGAGGCTGCCGAGGCCGCCCAGGCTTCGTACTACAACGCCGGCTCCGGCTCGTCTTACGCGTCTGCTGCGTCCTACGCGAACGGATCGGGCCTGACGCGCTCTGCGGGTGTCAATAACTACAACGGCCGCCGCGAGACTTATTACAGCAGCAACGTGTTGTATCACCACCGCACGGGCGAATGGACGCAGGACGCCGAGGGCTTTTGGCGAGATTCCGATGGCTACTACGTCGTGGCCGCGGGCGATAAGGCCCAAGGCTCCACGTTTACCGGATCCAAGGGCGAGTGCAAGGTCTATGACTCCGGCTGCGCTGCCGGAACCACCGACTACTACACCGGCTGGTAATTTTTTCTGCATCACGGATATTTGGCAGACGGGCGTCTTTACCGAGCTTTTGGGCAACGTAGGGACGTCCGTTCTATGTATGCGCTTGAGCTAACAGAGCCCTTACCGTGACGGTACGTCGCGCATATGGGCGCGGGGCACACTAGTTCATGAGAAATAGGGTCTTTCTCGTGGAGGAAGTGGTCTTGTGAACGCTCGAGATATCGCCGTTGCCGCCGTTGCATTGACGCTTGGTTGCCTTGGTCCTACGGCCGCGCTCGTCGCGGGTATGCAGGGGTCTTGTGGGGCTGCCTCTATCGTGGTCGGCGCGTTGATCGCGGCCGCGCTGCTGGGAAGTGCGGGTGTAGTCCTTTGTCGCGACGATGGGGACCAGGCGTCGGAGTTGCAGCTCTAACCGTCGGGACATCGACTTCTGGTTATAGATGAAGATGAAAGCTGCCGTAAGGGGAGCGCTCCTTGCGGCGGCTTTGCTGTTGAGTCTGTTGACGTGGTGAGCCGGGCGCTACCAGCTTGCCTCGATATCGCGAATGCGCTGATAGAGCCATTCGTTCTGCGGTGTCTGGATATCATGCTTGGCCGCCAGACGGCAGATGGTGCCAGCGAACTCCTCGACCTCGGTTTTGCGCCGCGCGACGCGGTCTTGCGCCATCGATGGCATGCCGGCAGGGTCGAGCCCCTCGATGAGGCGCACCATCTGCGTCAGGTCCGCCTCGGTCAGCTCGATGCCTTCGACATTGGCGATTGCAAGTGTCTCGCGCATGGCGGAAACAAAGCAACGACGCTGCTCGGAGCCTTGTTTCGTGGCGCTTCCGTACGTGCCGCCGTAAGCCATGCAGGTCTGGTTGATGCCGTCGTTGAGCATAAGCTTGGCCCACATGCGGTGCGCGATGTCTGCCTCGACGGTGTGTGCGATGCCGCAACGCGTGTAGAGCTCGTCGATTGCGGTGACGGTTGCGGGATCCGTACCGGCCGCCGCGCCAAAGCGGATTTCTCCCGTGTTGGTAAAGGTGAGCTCTCCGTTGAGGAATACGGCGTCCATGCCCTGGCAGATACCAAGAACGGTATGCTCCCAGCCAAAGCGCTCGGCAATCTTTTGCTCGCTCGTAATGCCGTTGCACAGCGAGGCGATGAGCGTATTGGGCCCCACGACGCGCTCCATAGTCTTGAGTGCCATATCGAGCCCAGTCGTCTTGACCGTAAGAATGACCAGATCGGCGGGCGTTGCCTCGCTGGCGCGGACAGATTTGAGCGCACAGGGCTTGCCGTTGACGGTGAGCGCATCACCCGCGTGACGCTCAAAACGAGCGTCATCCATAACGTATTCGACGGCGTCATTGCCGAGGGCCCTGGCAATCATACTGCCGTAGAGCAGGCCGACGCCGCCCTTGCCGATAAAGGCGACCTTGTTGATCTGCATATGAATCATCTCCCCATATAAAAGGCGCCCGCGTAAGGGACGCCTGATGGATTGTATGTCGCTGGCGCGTTTGGTGAGCGCGTGGGGCTGCTGCTATGAAAAAGATACTATTGCGCTGTGCGCTTATGCCGCGGGGCAGACCGCAAAAACGCGCGCGGGGTATCCGACGCCATCGCGGACCTTGGGGAAGGTGCAGAAAATGACGGCGCCCGTGGCGGGAAGCTCGTCCAGATGGTCCATGACCTCGATCTGGTAACGGTCGACCGAGAGGATGTATTGTTCGCCAGGGTAGGGGTAGGCATTCTCGCGTGTGGTCACGGTCGCGGGGTCGGTGTCTGCCGGTTCGTGGCCGATGGCGCCGATATTGCGCTCTTCTACAAGCCATTTGATGGCGTCGAGGTCCCAGCCTGGGTAGTGGGGTTGGCCGTCCTCGTCTTTGTTCTCCAGGTCGGCGAGCTTGGACCAGTCGGAGCGGAAGGCGACGAAAGCGTCCTCGGGAATACGACCGTGCTCGTCCTCCCAAGCTTTGAGGTCATCGACGGTCAGGATAAAGTCGGGGTTGGCGGCGCACTCCTCGTGCTTGTCGATTACGCAGAGCGGATGCATAAACTCGATGGGTTCGATCTCGCCAAGGGAACGGCCGTCAACATGGAAGTGGCGCGGTGCATCGACGTGGGTGCCGTACTGCGAGGCGACCGAATACTGGAAGCAACGCATGGGCGCGAGCATGTCCTCGGGCGTGCCGGGCAGGTAGTCGAAGAGCTTGGTGGACTCAAATGGCTTAAAGCCAAACCAGTGCGGGGTGTCGCACGAGAGCGTGTGGGTGAGGTCGACCCAGCGATAATCGGTGCTTTTGAGCTGGGATGCGAGGTTCCAAAGATTGAGTGCGGGCATGGGTGACTCCTTTCATCGGGCTTTTTGCTGATGTTAAAGCGGTGCTGTGACAGCTCGATTTCTGCTACGTTACGATACGTTCTCGATTGCGATTCCAATGTGTTTCGATGATGTGGCCGTTGTGTTTCGCCTCATTAGGATTTCGAGGGGAGAGGAGGGGCAGTGCAATATCGTGTTGACCCCAAAAGCGACAACCGTATCTCGGCGCTGGGGCTGGGTTGCATGAGGTTTCCCGGTGCGCCGGGACACCCCGATGCGAAGACGGCCGATGCCATCATTTCCCGTGCGGTGGAGCAAGGGATAACCTATCTGGACACGGCCTATCTCTACCCCGGTAACGAGGCTTGTGTGGGGGCTTCGCTTGAGCGCCTGGGTCTGCGCGACCAGATTTTTCTTGCGACCAAGTTGCCGCACGCTTCGTGCAAATGTGCGGAGGATTTCGACCGCTTTTTTGACGAGCAGCTGCACCGTTTGCGGACTGACCATATCGACTACTACCTCATGCACAACATCACCTCGCCCGCGCAGTGGGAGCGCTTGGCAGCGTTGAGCATCGAGGACTGGATCGCGCGTCAAAAGGCGGCGGGGCGCATTCGGCAGATAGGTTTTTCGTACCACGGCAGTGCGGCGGACTTCTTCACGATGCTTGACGCGTATGACTGGGACTTTTGCCAGATCCAGTACAACTACGCTGGAGAGCGCTACCAAGCGGGAACGGCGGGGCTCATGGCAGCCGCCGAGCGCGGGCTCGCGGTGTTTGTGATGGAACCGCTTTTGGGTGGACGCCTGGCGGGCAAGCTGCCTCCGCGGGCCCGCGCCGTGCTCGATGGCGTATGCGATCCGTACCTGAAGACGCCGGCTGCTTGGGGGCTTTCGTGGGTGTGGAATCATCCTCAGGTGACGATGCTGCTTTCGGGTATGACCGATACCGCGCAGGTGGATGAGAACGCGGCGTTGGCCGATCGGGCCCTGCCGGATTCGATGACGGCTGCTCAGCTCGATGCCATCGCACGCGTGCTGGCAGAGTTTGAAAAATCGAATCGCGTGCCCTGCACGGGATGTGGCTATTGCATGCCGTGTCCTAAAGGCATCAATATCCCTGGGTGTTTCGCCGCCTACAACGCAAGTTATGCGCACAGCTGGTTTACGGGTCTATCGCAGTACTTTACGGCGAGCGCGGTGCGCACAAGCGAGCCCAAGTTGGTGAGCAATTGCGTCAAATGTGGCAAATGCGCGCGGCACTGCCCACAGCACATCGATATTCCCGGGCGCTTGGACGACGTACGCCGCCGTTTTCAGCCTGGACCCGTGACGGCGGTGCTTAAGGCCTTCGGCAAAACGAGCTCCTCGTGACTCTTTTATAAGTTGCGGTGGAATAGTTCCTGTTTGCGGCAGAATAGGGCTTAAACAGGAACTATTCCACCGCAACTGAAGGGGGGGCTGTCGTGGGCCATCGGGATTCATGTGATGATTTGCGTGAGGTTCGTTGGGGCGTTTTGGGCGCTGGGCACATTTCGCATCGATTTGCTTCGTCGCTCAAGGAGGTGGACGGGGCACGGCTTGTGGCTGCCGCCGGTCGTACTCCTTCGCATGTTGAGGAGTTTTGCGGGGCGTTTTCGATTGACGCCGCGCACAGTTATGCCACGGCTGACAATAGCGGCGATGCGGCTTATGATGCGCTGATTGCCGACTCCGATGTCGACGCAATCTACTTGGCTCTTCCACATGGCATGCATGCGCATTGGGTCTGTCGGGCGCTGTGCGCGGGAAAGGCCGTACTGTGCGAAAAGCCGGCCGTCTTGAATGAAGAAGAGGCCCATGCGATCACTTCCGTTTCCCGCGAGTGCGGTGTGCCGTTTATGGAGGCGATGAAAAATCGGTTTTGTCCGATGCATACTCGCGTGAAGGGCTTGCTTGCGTCGGGCGAGCTCGGCCGTATCGTTTCGATCGAAAGCGTGCAAAAACTCGATTATGGTGAGTCCCCTTCGAGTTATCTGCTCGATCCGTTGCAGGGTGGCTGTCTATATGACATGGGCTGCTATGCGGTCGGGTGGTTTGAGGATCTGCTTGCGGGTGCGTGCGATGTTTCGTCTCGTGAAGTTCGCTGGCGTGACGTATCGGGCGGTCGCGTGGATTGGGCCGATGAGATTCATATGAGCGTCGGCGGCATACCCATTCATATGGTGTGCGACGGCAATGCAGCATATGAAAGCCGCTTAACGATTGCCTGCGAGCGGGGCTCGTTGGAAATCGAGCGCTTCCATCGCCCCGAGCTCGCCCATGTGAAGTACTCGGACGGACGAGTGCTCGAAATAAATGCCCCGTTTGAGGTCGATGATTTCTACGGCGAGATCCAGCATGCGACCCAGCTCATCCGGGCGGGGAAACTCGAGAGTCCCGTCATGCCCCTTGCCGCCACACAGCGTTGCGCGCGCATTATCGATGCAATCCGTCTAGCCCTCTAGAACTTGACGCTGACGTGTAGAGGGTCATGACGTTGGCGCCCGTAGCCGTAGTGCTTGGCGGCCCGCATCTCTGATGCCCCTTTTATAAGTTGCGGTGGAATAGTTCCTGTTTGCGGCAGAATAGGGGCCAAACAGGAACTATTTCACCGCAACTGATGAGGGGGAGCTGGGGATGCTGACGATTGGGTGCCACCTTTCGACGACGAAGGGCTATCGGGCGATGGGGGAGACGGCGCTATCCATTGGCGCCAACACCTTTGCATTCTTTACGCGCAATCCGCGCGGCGGCAAGGCGAAAGACCTTGACATGGATGATGTGGCGGCTCTGCGTGACCTTATGGCGCAAAATGATTTTGGCCCACTCGTGGCGCATGCCCCCTATACCTACAACCCCTGTTCTGCCAAAGAGCGGGCGCGCGAGTTTGCCTTGGAGGCAATGGCCGAGGACTTGCAGCGTCTGGAAGCACTACCCGGCAACTACTACAACTTCCACCCCGGCGCGCATGTGGGACAGGGGACTGATGCTGGCATTCAGATGATCGTCGACACCTTGTGTCAGGTGATGTTTGAGGGGCAGCAGACGACGGTGCTGCTCGAGACCATGGCGGGAAAGGGTACCGAGGTGGGTCGTAGCTTTGAAGAGCTGGCGCGCATTATCGAGGGTGCTGCTGCCAGACGTCCAGAGCTATCGGACAAGCTAGGCGTGTGTCTGGACACCTGCCATGTGAGCGATGCCGGCTATGACATCATCCATGATCTGGACGGCGTACTCGACGAGTTCGACCGCGTGGTGGGGATCGACCGCTTGCATGCCGTACACATCAATGATTCGAAGAACCCCTGTGGCGCCCATAAAGATCGTCACGAGTGCATCGGCAAGGGACACCTTGGCAGCGAGGAGTTTGGCGGCGGTATGCAGGTTATGCAGAATATTGTATCGAATAACCGCTTGCGTACACTTCCATTTATTTTGGAGACGCCTAACGAACTTGCAGGTTATGCGGTGGAAATTACGCTATTAAGGTCGTTACAGCAGTAACAACTGTCACAAAGTGGAGTGTTCCATTCACGTCATGCGTTTGTTTCAATCAGTTTTCTAATTGCAGATTCGCACTTACGGGTGCATAATATCCAACAGTTTTTGCAGACCTCTGAATCAAACGAGGTCACCGGAAGGAGACTGATTATGAAGCTCAAGAAGCTTGGCGCATTTGCCGCCACGGGCGCCATGGCGCTCGCCCTCGCACTGACGGGCTGCGGCTCGTCCAACGCCACCTCTGGTTCCGACGCCGGTTCCAGCAGCTCTGACAACGCGAAGGTCGAGAAGGTCGACGGCTCCAAGAAATATGCGCTCGTCAAGGACGGTACGCTCACCGTTGGCACCTCTGCCGAGTACGCGCCGTTTGAGTACAAGGATAACAATGGCGACTACCAGGGCTTTGACCTTGAGCTTATCAAGGCTATCGCAGACAAGCTGGGTCTGGATGTCGAGTACGTCAACAACGACTTCGACACGCTCGTCCCCGGCGTTGCTTCGGGCGCCAAGTATGACGTCGCCATCGCGGCCATCACGGACACGCCCGAGCGTGAAAAGGAAGTCGCGTTCTCCGACTCTTACTACATGGACGATCAGGCTATCGTGACCAAGGTCGATAACGCCGACATTACGGCCGATAACTACAGCGAGAAGCTCAACAATGCTGACGCCACGATCATCGTCCAGTCCGGTTCGACCGCCGAGGCCTTTGCCCAGGAGAACTTCCCCAAGGCCAAGATCGTCCCCTATAAGGACGCCACCGAGTGCTTCAGCGCCCTGCAGTCCGACAAGGGCGACGCCGTGGTCACCAATCGCTCCGTTGCCAGCCAGCTGACCGCCGAGCAGTTCAACACCTGCCATACGGTTAAGCAGATCAGCACCGGTGAGGAGTATGCTATCGCCATCAACCAGGGCAATACCAAGCTTAAGGACGACATCAACCAGGCCATCAAGGACCTGACCGACGACGGTACCGTTGACGCCCTCATGGCTAAGTACAACATCAAGTAAAATAGCTACTTGATCGCGCGCGGGCCCTTTCCGTTTTGGCGGAGAGGGCCTTTGCGGTTCTTGAATGGGCACGATACCGCCCCGTTATGTCGGCAACTTAAACGTTAGGAGCCACCTTGTCTCGATTGAACCAAGGAGCTATGGGCCAGAGCTATCCACTGCCCTCGATGCTCCAAAAGCTGGCCTGTGCCCTGGCTGTGGCGCTCGCCCTGGTATGCGCGGGGGCCTGCGCGCCCTCGACTGCTCAGGCGCTTGAGACCGCAAAGATCACCGCCCGACCCAATACCGGTTCGGGTAGCGACGTGGTCGGTGGTACCGAGACT
This sequence comes from Collinsella sp. BIOML-A6, assembly GCF_009875845.1. Taxonomy (NCBI): domain Bacteria; kingdom Bacillati; phylum Actinomycetota; class Coriobacteriia; order Coriobacteriales; family Coriobacteriaceae; genus Collinsella; species Collinsella sp. BIOML-A6. The sequence goes on along the minus strand of NZ_WWSL01000001.1, from coordinate 86,040 downwards.
CGTATCACCTGGGAGGTCCAGGCCGATGCCGACGAGGAACTGAGCGGTCTTTCGCTGACGTTTGCCAATGGCACGACCTTTGGTGCGGACGACACGCGTCTGACGATGCTCTCGGGCGATGACCTTATGGACCGTACGCCCATGAAGCCTACGTGCAAGGTCGACGGTCAGACGCTCAAGATCGATTTTGGCGAGACGGCGCCCGCCGGCGGCTATTTCCGCGTCGAGGTCTACGGCGTGACCTTCCCCGTCGAGGGTGGCGACGAGGCCTTTAGCGGCGCCTACACTTTGGCCGATGGTTCGACCAAGAAGATCTCCAAGATTCCGACGGTGAAGATCAAGGGCGTGACGGCATTCGATAACTTCCTGGCCGACCTTAAGGGGCAGCCGTGGGTCAAGGCATGGAATTCCAACATGTTCCTTCGCCTGTTCCTGAACCCGGTCATTTTGGTCCAGAGCCTGCCGATCGTCTTCAAAGGCTTCCTCATGTCGCTCTCGATCGTGCTCGTGGCGTTTCCGCTGGCAATTCCCTTTGGCTTTGCCTTGTCGCTCATGCGCATCTCCAAGTCGCGCATCCTGCGTTGCCTTGCCGGTATCTATGTGAACATCATCCGTGGTACGCCGGCGTTCCTGCAGATCTACATCGCGTTTTTTGGCCTGCCGCTGGCTGGCGTCAAGGTGGACGACTATGTGCTGGGCGTCATCGTCATGGCCATGAACTCGTCCGCCTACCTGTGCGAGATCTTCCGCGCCGGTATTCAGTCGATCCCCAAGGGCCAGAACGAGGCCGCGCGCTCGCTGGGCATGAACGCCTTCCAAACACTGCTCTACGTTATGATTCCGCAGACGTTCCGCAATGTTTTGCCTACGTTGACCAGTGAGTTCATCCTGCTTTACAAGGATACGTCGCTGCTTGCGGCCGTGGGCGTGGTCGAGATCGTCATGAACGCCCGCACCATCGTGGCCACGACGGGGTCCATCACGCCGTATGTGGTTGCCGCCCTGTTCTACCTAGTCATCACCCTGCCGCTTGCTCGCTTGGTGAGCGGTCTTGAGGCGAGGCTTTTGGGTACGGCCGAAACCAAGAAGAAGCGTCCCGCCAAGAGCGCCGGACAGGTCGTCGCGACGCCCGCCGATCACATCGCCGGTCTGTAAGGAGGTCCTATCATGAGCGAAACCAATAACTCGAACGAGGTCGTCGTCAGCATCAAGAACCTCCAGAAGGCCTTTGGCGATAACGTGGTCCTGCGCGATATCGATCTGGATGTGCACAAGGGCGAGGTCGTCGTAGTCCTAGGTCCTTCGGGCTCGGGCAAGTCGACGATGCTTCGCTGCATCAATCGTCTGGAGCATCCCACGAGCGGCTCGATTGTCGTTGAGGACGTGGACGTGTGCGCCAAGGGCGTCGACCTTAACAAGGTACGTACGCATCTGGGTATGGTGTTCCAGCAGTTCAATTTGTTCCCGCACCTGTCAGTCAAAAAGAACGTCATGCTCGCGCAGCAAAAGGTACTCAAGCGCAGCAAGGAAGAGGCCGAGAGGATTGCCGTCGAGGAGCTGACCAAGGTCGGTCTTGCCGAGCGTATCGACTTTATGCCGAGCCAGCTCTCGGGCGGCCAGCAGCAGCGCGTTGCCATCGCCCGTGCCCTGTCGATGAACCCTCACGTCATGCTCTTTGACGAGGCTACGTCGGCGCTCGACCCCGAGCTGGTTCGCGACGTTTTGGGTGTCATGCGCGACCTGGCACGCGACGGCATGACCATGATCGTCGTGACGCACGAGATGGGCTTTGCCCGCGACGTCGCCGACCGCGTCGTCTTTATGGATGGTGGCGTTATCGTGGAAGAGGGTACGCCGAGCGAGGTCTTCGACCACCCCAAGAGCGAGCGCACCAAGGCGTTCTTGGGCAATATCTCGTAGATGATCTGCAGCGTCTCGGAGTGAGAGTTTGCTTGAGCGGGCGGGGTCGTGGCAATGATGCTGCGGCCCCGTTTTGCATTTCGGGTAAAGGTCTCGTCGTTGCCCAGGCGGACTTTCAACCACATTTTCGGTGAATTATGTGTGCGTGATATCGGCGGGCGCTCGTTGCCTGGCCTTCCATACAATTACATGCTGTTTGAAAAGAAGCCGGACCATGGGTGCGCTTGGCGCATAAAAGGGAACTGGGTGGGAATCCCAGACAAGGCGGTTACTGTGTGCGGAGCTGTCCCGCGAGTCAGATTACTTGCCCATGGTCTTCTCGTGTCGAGGGTCTTTTGGGAGCCGCTGGATTCCGGTGAGCAGAAGATGACATCATTTTTGCCCCAAGCATCCCGTATTCGATGCGGGGGCATTGTCGTATGCTGTCAGGTGCGGGCGTTTCGCTGTGTCCCGTTTCCCTTTACATGGTTGGCCTCGATTCTTATTGGGGTAGTGATCTTCCAGACCAAGGGGGAAAGGATGCTCAACAACATCCGAACAGGTACGAGGAAATTCCTCGTCGTGCTCATGGCGTTTATCTTTGCCAGTTCGAGCACGGGAATGACCGCGTTTGCCGAGGAGGTGAGCACGGGCGTAGCCGCGGCGGCCGATCAGGTCACCGCGACGGGCGATGCTGGGCAGGGCAGCCCTGATGAAGATGGGCCTTCTGCCGACGCTGAAACCGGCATGGCAGATGGCGGCGGCACGCAGGAGCAGGAAGGCTCCGGTGTTGCCGTGCAGTCTATTGCGTCCGAAGAAACGGTACCGGCTGCACAGGTCGAAGAAGCAGGTTCTCTCGTCAAGGTAGTGCGCTCGGGCGAGACGGTGGTCGTCAACGATGCGGCCGATATGCCTGAGACCATTGAGGCGGGTGCGACCGTCAAGCTCGGCGCGAATATTTCGATGGGCGCTGACCAGCAGATCGAGACCGTTGACGGCATCCTGGATGGCCAGGGCCATACGGTCACCATTAACGGCAAGGCCGTTGCGAATAATGTGACCGGATCGATTCAGAACCTGGGCGTGACAGGCTCGGTCTCGAGCACCGACAATGTGGGCTCCATTGCCATGAAACTTTCTGGCACCATCCAGATGTGCTGGTCCACGGCGAGCGTGAACCTTAGCGGCTGGAGTGGCTATGCCGGTGGCCTGGTCGGCGGTATGACGTCCGGAAAGATCGTCAATTCCTATTTTGCCGGCTCAGGCGTTGAGATGAACGGTGGCCTGGTCGGTGAGGCTCAGGCCGGATCGCTGTCGAACTGCCTATATACCGTAGGTTTTTCGCCTGCCGAGATGAACTATGGCGGCTTTAACAAGGGAAACGCGGCTAAAGCCGCCGACCTCTCTTCTGCTGAATCACTCGCCGTGCTCAATACCGATGTGCCGTCGACTGGCTTTTCCTGGGTGTCCAACGGTGGCCTGCCCTTGCTTGTGAGCGGCTCTGCCCCCGTCATTGTCAATAAGGACGCGCTCGTCGCGGCTATCACGGCCGCCGAGGCGCTCAATGAGTCAGACTACACAGCGGATTCCTGGTCCGCCTTTGCCGCTGCTCTTGCTGACGCCAAAAATGTCAACGGTAGCGACGATGTATCTCAGTCCGATGTAAATGCGGCGGTCAAGACGCTCAACGATGCCAAGGAAGCGCTTGAGAAAAAGAAGCCGACGGCTCCCGTCGCCCAGCCGGAGAACGTTAAGCACATCAAGTCGCAGGATGACTTCATGTATATGAATGTCAAGGATGCAAGCAACTACTATGTGCTCGATAACGACATCGTGATTGATGACGAATGGTTCTTTGGTCCCACGGGTGAGCTCAATTGTACGTTTGACGGGCAGGGTCATACCATTACCTTTAATAACGGCGGCGGCGTTAAGTCGCTGTTTGCGAGTATCGGCTCCGCCGGCGTCATCCAGAATGTCTCTTTTGCCGGCGAGCTCAAGCAAGCAGTGGACGGCAAATCGTTTGGTCCGCTCGGCAATCAGATGAAGGGCGCTGTCATCAACTGCTCCACGTCCGTTACGGGCAAGGGCGTTGTCGGCTTTGCCCGTACGCTCGAGGGCGGCGTGATTTCCAATTGTGTGTCTTCCGCCACTTCGACCGGCGGTGTGCTCTTTGCGAGCTATGGTTCCGGTCAGCTTATCAATACATACTGGCAGGAGGGTCTTACCAACAGGGTCGTCTTTCCCGCGAAAGCGCTCGTCAACTCCTATGCCGTTGATGCCGATGACATGAAAACGGCGGCCTTTGTCGAAAATCTCAACGTCAACCGCGGCGAAAACGGCAGTGTGTGGGGTATGGGTTCCGACGGCTTGCCGTACTTCGGCGAGAATCAGGACTATGAATCCCCCGAAGGTCCTGCCACAAACAACAAGTATGAAGTGACGTTTACATCTGCCTCCACCGGCAAGACCGTAACTGCCGCCGATGGCGTACTCTATCCGTCTCCCGATGATGTTGTGGTGGGCGAGAACGGGGCCGCCTGCGTTTCGGGCACGCTTGAGCTCAAGGATCTGCCCACGGATGCCAAGGTGACTTGGGGCACTCCGGACGCCAACAAGGGCGATATCGCCGTTAACGAGGAAACGGGCCTGCTGCACGTGTACAACGATGCCGTGGGTACGGTAACCGCCACGCTTCATAAGGATGATGGCACCAGCGAAGACATCGCGACTGTCGTGGTCAAGGCCGTCTCCAAGCCGATTGATGATTTCCAGATTTGGTACAACGGCGAAAACGTGACGGGCGGCAACATCGCGGTCACGGGCTCCGAGGTCAAGAACCTCGAGATTCGCGTTCATTACACCGATGCCGCCGAGGGCGAATACACCCCTGTTTCGTATACGCGTTTTCGCTTTGCGGGTACGCCGTCGAACGTGATTTGCTCCAATCCCGGATCGGCCTGTTTCTATTTTAAGAAGTCGGGTGAGGCCACGATTTCGGTGTCTTCGCGCACGAATACCGATATCGCCTCCAAGAGCGTGACAGTCACGTCGAGCTATGTGCCGGCGACGGGCATTTCGCTTGGCTATAACGAGGACGGCGATACCGTCTATTTGCATGGCCGCAATCCGCTTGCCAAGGGCGCCTTCCTGACCGATAAAGCTGCGCCGGTCGTGGGACCCGAAAACGCGAGCGACCGCGCAAACTACACGGTTGTCTCGAGTGATTCTGCGGTTGCCGAGTACACGACGAGCGGCGAGATTGGCTTTACGCCGTACAAGGCCGGCAAGACGACCTTTGAGGCAACGGTCACAAACCAGGACGGCAACGTCATCTCCTCGGGCAAGCGAGAGGTTACCTACGCGTACCGGAACCCACTGAAATCGGTGACAATCACAAATGTCCCCGCGTCCGTTAAGGCCGGTAAGACCGTCGAACTCAACCTGAGTTATACGGGTGAGAACGATGCCGAGGGCTGGAGTGTTTCCGAGCCCGGTATGAAATGGAGTGTGACGACCGAGGAAGGTCGGGATGCCTCGGATGCCGTGAGTATCGACCGACGCGCTCTTGGTGATTGGAAGCACGTTGACGGTGCTCCTGACGATGGCTTGTTTGTGGCGAGCGGCGCCTATGTCCTGACGGCGAACAAGGCCGGTACCTATACGGTGACCGGTACGCCGATCGATCAGACTGCCGGTGCCCAGGCCATCTCCTTTGAGATTACGGTTGACGGAATCGTTGCCTCGCCGGATAACGAGGCAAAGGCCGACGAAGGCGCCCTTTCCGCTGCCAAGTACTTTGACGTCAACCGTACGATCGATGCGTACACCTATGGTCAAGAATGGGAGATTTACGCCTTCGCGACGTCGGGGCGCAAGATTGACGACGCACTTATCGCGAATTACAAGAAGTCCCTTGCCGTTCATAAGGCCGAGTGGTCGGGCAACACCGCCAAGGTGACTGATTGCGAGCGAGTTGCGCTTGCGCTAACCGCGCTTGGCGAGGATATCACCTCTTTCGATGGCGTGAATCTCATTGCCGACATTTGCTCTCACGAAGATCTTGTGGCTTCGGCGAACAACGTGGTCTATGCGCTGATTGCCCTTGACGAGGCGGATATTTCGAATGAGGTGTTGCGTGCGTCCGGCTCTTCTTGGACGCGTGCTCAGCTTGTTTGCGCGCTGCTTTCGTTCCAGAATCCCGACGGCGGTTTCACCATCGATGCGGGCGGTGCGAGCAACATCGATATGACCGCTATGGCACTTCAGGCGCTTGCGCCCTATGTCGATGATGACGCGTGCGCCGTCGACCTGGCCTCGAATGGCCAACCTTCTGTTGCATCTGCTGTCGACAATGCGCTCGGCTTCCTGAGGGGCCAGATGAACGGCCTTTGCGATTTTGGGTCCGTTGAGTCTAATGCCCAGGTGCTGCTCGCTCTTGTGGCTCTTGGCAAGGATCCCGTAAATACCAAGAACGGTTTTGCAACGGGTGCGAATAGCCTGATTTCTGCAATCTGCGCCTACGAGGTTGCCGACGGCAAGGGCTACGCTCATACCATGGGGTCCGACGGTAAGCCCGGCAATGCCAACGCGCTTGCGACTGTACAGGCCTTACGAGCCCTTTCGGCCTATAAGTCCGCAGGGTCCGGTGTGAGCTGGTCCAAGATCGGTGGCGTAAAAGCCGGTGTCGTCGAACCGGGCGGCTCGATAAAACCCGTGACGCCTGAGGTACCCGTTCCTACGGTCCCGACGAAGAATCCGACGCCCGCGGTCATGCCGACCGGTTCGCAGAGGGGCGATGGCTCCGGCGATAAGCAGGGCGGTTCTGGAATGCAGGAAGTTGTTGCTTCGCAGGATGGCTCGAAGTCGGAGATGTCGCAGAATGTGGATGCCAACAAGGGCGAGTCCGATAAGAAGTCCGGCTCCGACGAGTCTTCCGGTTCGAAAACGACGTCCGCTGCTGCCGCATCACGCAAGGGTGCTTTGGATGGGCGAGGCGGCGTTAATCCGGTCGCTGTTACCGGCGTTGCTGTCGGTATCGTGTGCCTTGCGGCTATTGGTGCGTGGTTTGTGCGCTCCCGTAAGAACGCATAGTAACTCGATGCCTGCAACGTCCGTCGTTTGATACGCGGGTGAGTTGTGCCGTTCGTGTCGTGGCTTTATAGATGGACGGGCTCCGGGTCAAGACGACCCGGAGCCCGTTTGCGTTGCATCTGTCGTGTCAATGGGTGGTTTATGCCAGCTCCGCTCCCAGAGCCTTGCAGGCCACCTCGCCCTCATCGTCGGGCGCATCGTAGCAAATGACGGAATCGACGACGTTGACGCCGGCCTCGTCGGCGTCGGCCTTCCAGTTGTCCATCCACTCGCCCTCGGCCCACGAGTATGAGCCAAAGAGGACGACCTTCTTGTCACCGAGGGTCTCCTTGACCTCGTCCCACATAGGCTGGAACTCGTCATACTCAAGCTCCTCGGAACCCATGGCGGGGCAGCCGAAGGCAATGGCGTCATAGCTGGCGGCCTTGTCTACGGAGAAATCGGCGCAGGAGATGACCTCTGCCTCGGCGCCGGCATCGGTTGCGCCCTCGGCAACGAAGTTTGCCATGGCCTCGGTGTTGCCTGTACCGCTCCAGTAGACGACTGCGATCTTGCTCATATGTTTTCCTCTCGGTTGTGCGGCGTGCAGCCGCGTTTTGTATGCTCTATCGGGTTGCCTGGACAAGTTGTTCCAAGGTGCAGCCCTGTTGATAGATATAGGTAAGGTATTGCGTGCATGCGCGATAGGAGTCAAAGGTCGTGAGCGCCTGTTCGACGTTCGTGTATACCTTCCAGGCGCCAAAGACCTTATAGTTTTCGCCGTGCTGGACGATAAACTGATGGACATCTTCGTAGGGATAGCCCAAAAAATAGCCAATTTCGTGGGGGAACTCGCACATGCACCCCGTATCGCAGTGCCTATTTCGCGCGAGTGCGCAGACACTGCCGTCATAGGCGCTTTCTGCGGCATTGCTGCTTGCCAGCGTGATGCGCGCGGCGAGATGCACCAGGGATGCGGGCAGGTTGTGGACATCGTAGCCTTCGGCGACAAGCGCCGTCGCGGCGCGGGGGTCGGAGAGATATCGCATAAGGTCCGCAGGGCGGTACACATAGATGAGCGCTCCGCAGGGGCGCCAGACCAAAACGCTCATATGGATCCCGAGTGGCTGGAGCTCTCGGTTGCATTGGGCTATGACGGCGAGCAGGCGAGAGCGTCGCTCTTCGATTTGAACGACGCCGAGTTTTCCGTTTTGGTTGGCGTAAACGCCGGGATAGGTAAAGAGCGATGCTGGCTTGATACCTGCGAGCGTAGGGGAGCAGTTGCGCACGACAGCCGTTTGGTATGTTGGGATGTCAATGGTTCGAGTCACGTTGCCCCTTTCGAGCCCTCACTTGTTAGCCTAGGAAAACTTATACACGAAAGTAAGCCATGGTCAACAAAAAAGTTTGAAGAGGGAAACTAATTGACCGAACGGACATGATTTTGGGTTAAGATGGGGACACCCCATGGGGGTATCTAGAAAAGGCTTGGAAAGAAAGGGGAGCGCATGGAGGACTTGCTCAATCCTGCAAATATCATCGTGCTGGCCGTCATTGCCGTCGGTTTGTTTTTTGGGTTGCGTCGCATTGCCGCTTCGACTCGCGGAAAGAGCTGCTGCAGTGACGGCGCGAGCGGAAAGAAGGCCAAGAAGGTCGTAGTCGCGGATACCGATCCGTCGCACTATCCCTATAGCGAGGAGCTGCTTATCGGCGGTATGAGCTGCGACGGGTGCGCTCAGAACGTGGCCAATGCCCTGAATGCGCTGGATGGTGTGTGGGCAACGGTGACGTATGCGGACCACACGGCGCGCGTGCGCTCTAAGCAGCCGATCGATCGCGGCGCTCTCGTGGCCGCCGTGAAGGACGCGGGTTACTACGTCATGACGCTGTAAGCGCCGCCTTGGATGCATCTCCTCGTCTAGGCTCGACCACGCAGCTCGATGCCTTGGATATCGCCGAAGTCGATGGCGATATCCCTGAGTTTGAGTAGCTTGAAGGCGGGGAGTACTTCGTCGAGAATGCCCGTGCGGCTACGATAGCCGTACGTATCGTAATAGGTGACGCGCACCAGGTCGCCGCGTTTGAGGCCCTCGAGCTTATGCGAAAGCTCGAGGGCTTTCTCTTCCGTTAGTTCACATTTTGGTTCGACGGTGATCTCTTGCTTGCGCACGAGTTCGTAGTATCCCGTGAGGGCGGCAAAGGGCATAAACTGTGCGGCGCGGTTGGCGGTGAGTCTGGGGTCGGCGGATCGGCGTCTTCCCTCGGGGTCCGCTAGACGTTCAAAAGGCGTCGGTGGCCGTATCGGCTGTTGTTGGGACTTAGGCACGATGTCCTCCTACCTGATCGTTGCGTTCGCGTGCGGTGGCGCCGGTGGTAAAGCTTAATCCCTTGACAAGCGCGTTCTTGCCGTACTTGCCCTTCACGGCCAAGACGGCGCGTGCCAGGTCGCGCTCGCGCTCATCGGCCTTAACATCGCTAAACAGATCGATGGTGGCAAATTCTTCGGGCACCAGATTGCCAAAGCCCAGATTGATACGCTTGACCGGTCGCTTGGGGTCGACCGTTTGTGCCCAAAGGTCATCGAAATACCCCATGATCTTCTTAAACGAATTAGTGTTCTCGGGCAGCTTACGCGAGGCGTTGGAGTGCGCAAAGAGCGCGGCATAGCCACCACGCGGCTTGCCGCCGTGTTCGCCCACAAAGATGCCGTCAATCGCCTGTGCCTCCCGCACCAAACGTCGGCGTTCGTCATCTCGCTGGACGGGTTTCGGTGCGTGATGCGCGAGCTCGGGGCCGTCGGTCGCTGCGGGCTCGATGCCCGACGTGCTCGAGCGCAGATGTCCGCAGCCGTCTATATACTGCGCCGTGCCGCTGGCGTTGAGCCGGCGTATGTCGGCGTGCTCGCTTGCATAGCCCACAAAGAGCGAGATGCTGTCGCACACCACGTGCTTGTCGATCAAATCCAGCACGGCGGCATCGACCATTTCGCGCAAGACGGTGTAGGCCTGCTCGTAGGCATAGCCCTTCGAGAGCACCTGCCCCGTGGTAGTCGAGGTCGCTTGTGGACGATAAGCTTGGATATCGGCGATGGTTGTCGGCTCACGCCCGAAGGCGTGGTCGATAAGATACTCGGCATTGACGCCGAGTTCGTCGTAGAGCAGGTTCTCGTCGAGTGCGGCGACGCCCATCAGGTCGTAGACGCCGTATTTCTCGAGACGGGCCGCCACGCCGGGGCCGATGCCCCAGATGTCGGTGATGGGGCGATGGGGCCAGATTTCCTTGCGAAAGGTCTCGTCGTCGAGTATGCCGATACGGCTGGGCACGTGCTTGGCGGTGATATCGAGCGCAACCTTGGCCTGGAATAGGTTGGGGCCGATGCCGACCGTCGCCGTGATGCCGGTGCGCGCCAGGACCTCGTCACGCAATATGCAGGCGAAGCCTTCCGCATCGGTGTGATAGAGGTCCAGATAGGGTGTCACGTCGATAAAGCACTCGTCAATTGAGTAGACGTGAACGTCTTGCGGACTGACGTATTTCAGGTAGATACCGTAGATCTGCGCCGACACCTCCATGTAGTGCTGCATGCGCGGTACGGCCTTGATGTAGTCGATGCCATCGGGTATTTCGAACAGGCGACAGCGATTGTGAATCCCTAGGTCCTTCATGGCCTGCGTGATAGCGAGACAGATGGTCGTGCGTCCGCGCGATTCGTCGGCAACGACCAGGTTGGTGGTGAGCGGATCGAGCCCACGATCGACGCACTCGACGCTGGCATAAAACGTCTTGAGGTCGATACAGATGTAGGTGTGCTGCTCGTGCGCCATCCGTGCCCTTTCATCAAACACATGTTCTTATCGAATACCTGTTCGATAATACTCGCTCGACCGGACACCGTCAAAACCTACCAAAAAGGGACAGGTTTATTTTGGTCGGTTTACCGAGTGCTTACAGTGAGCCGGTAGCCTTAATGTGTTGAATACGCTGAGGGGGTATGGATGACCATCGATATGGGTGATCTTGCACTTCTGATACTGTTCGTGCTGTGCCTTGCGATCTTTGTTTACCTGCTGATCAAGGTGCTCAAAGGACGGGCTATAAGAATCGATGAGGTGGGTTACTTGCTGCTTGTCGAGAGGCTTCGGTCGCCGGTGTTGACGGCCGTGATGAAAGCCGCCTCGAGTTTGGCGTCGCTGCCGTTTGTCGTCGGTGTGCTAGCCGCGGCGATGCTGTGGGCGCCCAATTGGGCCCATGTTGTCTGGGCCGCCTTCAATGTCGGCGCTATCAGCGCAATCGACCAGCTGTTAAAGGTCCTTGTGCGTCGACCTCGTCCACAGGGATTTCGGCTTGTCGAGGCGCCGGGGCTGAGCTTCCCCTCGGGCCACTCGATGGCGGCCATGGCGTTTTATGGCTATGGTATATGGTTGGTGCGGTGTGGCGTGTGTGGCCTTCCGTTCGGCGCCGCCATCGAGGTTGCACTCGCGTGCGTCATCCTTGCGGTGGGCGTCAGCCGTGTCTATCTGGGCGTGCACTACGTTTCGGATGTGCTGGGCGGGTTTTGCCTGTCTTTTGTCTGGCTCATCCTGTTCGTGCGTCTTGGCCCTTGGATTTTGACCGTCTAATTGTCGCAACTGGACGCCATGTCGGATCGAATCTGATTTTAACGCAGCCCTAAAGAGCGCGAAACAGCTCGGAAAAGCTCGCTTCGTAGCATGAGCCTAACGATCGATACCACCATAAAGCACGGAAGGGTTGTGGGGACAATGGTCAACTATGGGTTTGGTATGCCGACGCGCTTGGTTGCGGATGGGAATGTGGCTCGCTGGTGCGGACGATTGGTTGCCCACTATGGCGGCACCAAGGCACTGGTCGTGCTGGGAGGCGACAAGCACACGCGTGATGAGCTCGTTTCGGCGGCGCTGGGCTCGCTCGATCGCGCCCTGCTCGAACGCATACTCTTTCGTTGCGGCTTGGTCGGGGGCGACGGGGGAGACGATTTGGTCGACGAGGCCGTAGCCCTGGCGACCGATGAGGGCGTGGACTTTGTCCTGGCGATCGGCGATGCCGATACGGCGAACTTTGTGCGCGAACTCGCTCGTCGCATGGCCGTGCTCGATGCCGGCGAGGACGGCTTTGTTCCCTACGGGTGCATCGTCTCCGAGGGAAAAGTGCCCGCCGTTGTGGGTGCCGGCGAGGTTCCCGTTTTTGCTATCATCGCGCCCGAACTGCTGGAGGGCATCGGGTCTCCCTTGCGCGAGCTGCTCGGCAGCGTATGCGCCGCGGCATAATGGCCTGCCAGGAAGGGACAGGTAAATTATGGTAGGTAAAGCGTTTGACCTGCCAAAATAAACCTGTCCCTTTTTGGTCGGTCGCCGTTCGGGGGCCGATTGGCAACGCTCGCTGATTACGGTCTTGACCTGCGTTAGAATAGGGGCATCTGATTATCCGGGCGCATGGAGGAATGCGCCCGTATGCTGAGGAGGACTCTATGGCAACTGTTGCCGCACCTATCGATGCTACGTCGACTGCCGCTTGGAAGGCGCTCGAGGCCCATCAGGAGAAGCTCGAGGCCGAGGGCATCGACCTCAAGGCCTGGTTTGCTGCTGACGCCGACCGCGTGAATAAGTTGAGCTTTGACGCCGGCGACCTTCACTTCGATCTGTCCAAGAACCTGGTGACCGATGAGACCGTCAAGCTGCTGTGCGATCTTGCCCGCGAGGTGAAGCTCGAGGAGCGCCGCGACGCCATGTTCTCCGGCGAGCACATCAACACCACCGAGGACCGCGCTGTTCTGCACACCGCACTTCGCCGTCCGGCAAACGAGAAAGGCCAGCTCATCGTTGACGGCCAGGATGTCGTCGCCGACGTGCACGAGGTCCTCGACCGCATGTATGCCTTCGCCGAGCGCGTGCGCTCCGGTGAGTGGAAGGGTGTTACCGGCAAAAAGATCGAGCACCTGGTGTCCATCGGCATCGGTGGCTCCGATTTGGGCCCGGTCATGGCTTACGAGGCTCTGCGCCCCTATGCCGACGCCGGTATCGACTGCCGCTACATCTCCAACATCGACCCCAACGATCAGGCCGAGAAACTCCGCGGTCTGGATCCCGAGACCACGCTCGTGATCATCGTTTCCAAGACCTTCACCACGCTCGAGACCCTCACCAACGCCCGCGAGGTCAAGACCTGGATGCTCGAGCAGCTCAAGGCTCAGGGTGCCATCGATGGCTCCGAGGAGCAGAACGCCGAGGCCGTGGCAAAGCACTTCGTCGCCGTTTCCACCGCGCTCGAGAAGGTTGAGGCCTTCGGTATCGACCCCGCCAACGCCTTCGGTTTCTGGAACTGGGTCGGCGGCCGCTACTCCGTCGACTCCGCCGTGGGCCTGTCGCTGATCGTCGTGCTCGGCCCCGAGCGTTTCCAGCAGTTCCTCGAGGGCTTTCATGCCATCGACGAGTACTTCTGCAACACGCCGCTCGAGAACAACGCCGTCGCGCTGATGGGCCTGCTCAACGTCTGGTACGTCAACTTCTTCGGTTCCAAGAGCCACGCCGTGCTTCCGTACTGCCAGTACCTGCACCGCTTCCCGGCCTACCTGCAGCAGCTCACCATGGAGTCCAACGGCAAGCACGTCCGCTGGGACGGCAGCGCTGTGACCTCCGATACCGGTGAGATCTTCTGGGGTGAGCCCGGCACCAACGGCCAGCATGCCTTCTATCAGCTGCTGCACCAGGGCACTGTGGTGGTTCCGGCCGACTTTATCGCCTTCGCCAACACTGCTAACCCCGCAACCGACAGCGGCCAGGATGTCCACGAGCTGTTCCTGGGCAACTTCCTGGCCCAGACCAAGGCGCTCGCCTTTGGTAAGACGGCCGATGAGGTGCGCGCCGAGGGCACGCCCGAGCAGATCGTCCCGGCCCGCTGCTTTGAGGGCAACCGTCCGACGACCTCGATCTTCGGCGACACGCTGACCCCGTTCGCACTCGGCGAGCTCATCGCCCTGTACGAGCACATCACGTTTGTCGAGGGCACGGTCTGGGGCATCGACTCCTATGACCAGTGGGGCGTTGAGCTGGGTAAGCAGCTCGCCAAGCAGATCACCCCTGCCTTCCACGATGATGCCGCCAAGGCCGAGCAGGACGCTTCGACCCAGGCGCTCATTGAGTTCTACCGCGCTCACCGCAAGTAGGATTCGCTGCGAAAACTAACGCATAGCCGACAAGGGCCCGTATCCGTTGGGATGCGGGCCCTTTGCTGTTTGGATAGGATGGAATGTATCGGGAGACGCCTCGACGGGCATCGCAATCGTCGAAGGCGCGCCGTTCATGTTTGGGACAATATGACATTTTTCCCGTTGCAAACAGCGCCGCCGTGGGTGTTCTGTATGATGGCTCAGACAAGGTTGTTCAATGACAGGGAGGCATATATGGCAATCAAGGCCATCGCAATGGATATCGACGGTACGCTCACCAATGACCAGAAGGTCATTAGCCCGCGCACGCGCGAGAAACTGCTCGCAGCGCAGGAGTCGGGCATTAAGCTCATTTTGGCCTCGGGCCGTCCCGCATGGGGCCTTCATGCCCTGGCGCAGGAGCTCGATCTTCAGAGCCACGGTGGCCTGCTGGTGGCCTTTAACGGTGCCCACGTGGTCGATGCTCAGACCGACGAGGTGCTGTTCGACCAGGCCATGCCGGTCGACGAGTTGCATCGCTTGCTCGACCATCTGCGTAACTTTGACGTGATCCCCATGATTTCGCTCGGCCGCGATCTGCATGTCGTGGACTCGTATTGCTGCATGATCACGTTGCCCGACGGCTCGCAGAAGAACATTGTCAAATATGAGCGAGACGCATGCGACCTTAAAATCCGCGAGGTCGAGAGCCTTCATGAGGTTGCGGATACCCATCCGGTGGACAAGCTGCTCACTGCGGGCGATCCGGCCTATCTGCAGGCGCATCACGAGGAGATGTACGCACCCTTTACCGAGACGCTTTCGGGCATGTTTACGGCCGACTGGTACTTTGAGTTTACGGCGCCCGGTATCGATAAGGCGCGTGCGCTGCGGGGCGCTCTGCCCAAGCTAGGCATTGATGCCAGCGAGGTCGTATCGTTTGGCGATGGTCAGAATGACAAGTCCATGATCGAGTGGGCCGGCATCGGTGTTGCTATGGGTAATGCCATCGATGAGGTCAAGGCCGTGGCTCAGATGGTGACCGCGAATAATAACGAAGACGGCATCGCGGTGGCACTTGATCAGTTACTGGGCTAGAATCGCCGATAGTGCATGGTTCGGGCGTCTGCTTGCAGGCGCCCTTTTGTTAGGGAGGGTGCCGTGTCCGTATTTCCGTTCGACGCCGTTATCTTTGACATGGACGGCGTCATCGTCGATACCGAGTATTACTACCTGGGGGAGACCGCTGCGTTTGCCAAAGAGCTTGGGCTGAACCTGAGTCAAGAAGATCTGAACGCGCAGGTCGGTGCCTCACACCAGTTCTTTTTGCATATGCTGGTCGATTGGTTTGAACGTGCCGGAAAGGGGCACTTTACCGGCGAGGAGGCGCTTGCCCGCTGGGACGAGTGGGCACATAAACGCCCGCGCGATTATCAGGCCCTGATTAATCCTGGCGCTGTGGAGACGATTCGCGAGCTCCCGCGTCGCGGTGTACGCGTGGCGCTGGCCAGCTCATCTTCCATGAATAGCATCGTGGAAGTGCTTGACGCGTGCGGCCTGTCAGATGCCTTTGAGTACGTGGTGAGCGGCGAGCAGTTTAAGGAGAGCAAGCCCGAGCCCGACATCTACCTACATGCGTTGGATCTGCTGGGGCTGCCCGCGGACCGCTGCTGCTGCGTTGAGGACTCGGTACCCGGCATCACTGCCGGCAAGCGAGCCGGTCTGACAGTCATTGCCAAGCGTGAGGAGCGCTTTGGCTTTAGCCAGGATGCCGCGGACAAGATTATCGACCAACTGCCGGAGCTGCTCACGCTTTCTTAGGAGCGCGGTAGTTGCGCGTTTTTCGGGTCTGATGAGTAAATGCCCGGCATTTTGGTGCGGCAACAAGCATACTTTATGCTAAAGCGGGCTCAAGGGCTTGTTGAATGCCCTTGAGCCCGCTTTAGACTTAATTGTGCTGGGAGAGGGTATATGCCACCGACTGAAGGGCTAACTGACGGTAAAGCAGCGATACCGCTGTACCAACAGGTTATCGATATCATTAAAACCGAAATTAATTCCGGCGCCTATAAGGCGGGCGCGCGGATACCCAACGAATTCGAATTGGCTGAGAGCTATAAAGTTGGCCGCGTTACCGTGCGGCGCGCTATTGAGGAGCTCGTCCAGCAGGGCTATCTAACGAAGCGACAGGGGAAAGGTACGTTTGTCAATGCCCCCAAGCTCAAGCGCAAGATTCGCCAGAAGGATGACGTCCAGAGTTTTTCGGACGCATGCCGCGTTAACGGAATGGAACCGGGGGCGCGTGTCATTTCGAGAAAGATACTGCCGGCGGATTCCACCGAAGCGCAGTTCTTTGGTGTTCCCGTTGGAGCTGACCTGATTTGCGTTGAGCGCGTACGTACTGCCGATGGCGTCCCTGTCATGCTTGAGAACAACATATATGTTTACGAGGACAACGCCTATCTATCAACGGCACCTCTATCTAACCAATCCATTTTTGAGTTCGTGCGCAACCGGACGGGCCGCACGCCCGCGTTTACCGACCCGTGCACGCTCGAGATCGCGTGCGCAACGCCCGAGGTCGCTCGGCTGTTGGCAGTTCCCGTCGGCGAACCCTTGTTTTATATGGAAGCCTTCTTTTTCGATGAGCAGCGGCGGCCGTTTATCATCGGTCGTCAGCGGATCGTTTGATCTCGCTATGTTTTTGACATCTAGGACATTGCGAATGGAGAGGCCCGGTGGATCGTCTCACCGGGCCTCTCCATGCCGTTCACGGTGCGAACGCAACCGTTCAACCGCGTTGCGGCAATCAGTTTGAAATAATCTTGATGACTGGAAAAGCTGCTGGTAATCTATAGAACGTCATAGAACGTTTGCTTGTGCAAGCGTTGAAGCGAGATGCGATGCAGTCTTGAGTTCTTTGGAGGTATCTATGTCAGATACGAAGGCGAAGAAGACAAACAGACGTTTTAAGTTCAAATTACCGCATGTCTATACGATCATGTTCTTGCTGATCGTTGTCTTTGCGGTCCTGACTTGGATCGTTCCTTCTGGTCAGTATCAGCGCAAGACGATTTCGACAGCGGCGGGTGAGCGTGATGTCGCCGTTGCTGGAACCTATGAACAGGTCGATAAGAACTACACCGATTCCGAGACCGGCGAGACCATCAATCTGGGCCAGGATATCTTTGCGGTCCTGCAAGCGCCTACTAAGGGCATCCAGGAGGCTGCCGACGTCGTTGCGTTCGTCTTATTGATTGGCGGATCGTTCGCAGTCATCACCAAGACCAACGCTTTGAATGCCGGCATGAGCCGTGTGATTAAAAAGCTCAAGAACAAGGACATCCTCATCATTCCCATCACGATGACGTTGCTGTCCATTTGCGGCACTACGTTTGGTATGTCTGAGGAAGCCCTGCCGTTCTATGCCATCTTCATTCCCATCATGATGGGTATCGGTTATGACTCGATGACGGCATTCATCATCTGCTTCCTTGGTCCTAACCTGGGATATTGTGCCTCGACCATCGACCCGTTTAATGTTTTGATCGCCCAAGGCATCATTGGCATCGAGGGCAATCCTCAGCTGTGGCTGCGCGCCATTTCTTGGGTCATCTTCACCGCCGTTGGCATCGCATGGGCCATGCGCTATGCCATGCGCGTCAAGAAAAACCCCGAGTCGTCCATTACGTACGAGGACGACAAGCTCAAGCGTGTTGAGTTTTCCGTGACCGATGCCTCCATCGAGGAAGAGTTCACTACCCGTCAGAAGCTCGTGCTTATCGATTTTGCTTGCGGTATGGGCATTATCGTCTGGGGTCTTGTTACCCAGGGCTGGTACATGAATGAGATTTCCGCCGTGTTCCTCGGTATGGGCTTGCTTGCCGGTATCCTGGGCGGCCTTGACCAGCAGACGATCGCCGAGGAGTTCGTTAAAGGCATTGCCGACTTTGCGTATGCCGCTATCGTCATCGGCATCGCTCGCGGTATCTTGGTCATCGCAGAGGGCGGCATGATCATCGACACCATTCTCCAGGCGCTCGCTACTGCGCTCGCCGGTGCACCCGCCGCCGTCTATACCACGTTTATGTATATCGTCCTTGGCCTGCTCTCTTTGCTGGTTCCCTCGAGCTCTGGACTTGCGGCGCTCACCATGCCCGTCATGGGTCCGCTGACCGAGCTTATGGGCCTTAATCCCGAAGCCGCCGTTACCGCGCTCCAGTTTGCCAATCAGACCATCAACACCATCAGTCCCGTGGCGGGCATGACGGTTGCCGGCCTTGCCGTGGCAAAGATTTCGTTTGGCCAATGGTGGAAGACCATTTGGAAGTTCTTCATTTTCATGGTCGTGTTTGGCTTGGTCATTACTGCCATTTCCGGCATGCTTCCGGCGTAGGTGGTTATAATGTCCGATCGTTTGACGGTCCTGAAGTCTAAGAGCGTCTTTACCGGTACGGGGGACCTGCCGTTTGAAGGTTTCGTAGCGGTCCGTGGCAATCGAATTGAGGCTGTTGGCACCAAGTTTGAGGTAGCTTCGTATTTGACCCAGGCGGATGAGGTAGTTGACCTGGGCAACCGCACCGTCATGCCTGGCCTGATCGATGTGCATACCTTCTATACAGGCTGGGCGCTGCGGACGTTGGGGTCTGATCTGTCCGGCATCGATGATGCCAAAGAGGCCGTGTCGCTCTTGCGTGCATGGAAAGAAGATCATCCGGATTGCGCGGCGGCTTTTGGCCACAACCTACCCGAAACGTTGGCATCGGATGCCGAGAACGCAAATACGGCAGCTGTGTTTGACGATTGTTTTGGCGATATCCCTGTCGTCTGCTTTACACCGGGTGCGGAGACCTGCGTTCTCAATGCTGCCGCCAGTGTGCGATACGGCTTTACACCCCAGGCGTGCTATGCCGAGAAGATCTGGCGCATGATGAGCGATTTCCTCGCGCTACCCGAGGTGCGCGCCGGGTATTCGGACTACACGGGCATGCTTAACGAGCGCGGCGTTACCGCCATCAAGGAAATAGCGTTTGATGACTACTACGGCTTTGCCGACGAAGTGGCTCGCCGTGAGGAATCTGGTGAGCTGACGGTTCGCGTCTCTATGATGTCGCAGCCGGTGGGTGCCGGTGCAAATCTGGCATATGCCCGCGAGGCGCGAGAGCGCTTCCGGGGACCGTTCGTTCGTTTTTCTGGCTTCAACCGTATGACCGATCGCGGCGTATGGGCAGGGCTTGCCGAGATGATTGACCCCTATGAGGACTCGGCCGATGCGGGCGCTGCCGGCAAGACGGTTGTCGAGGAGCCAGAGTGGGATCTGATTGAGAGCGAGCTGCGTGCAATTGATGCTGACGGCTTCCGATATTCCTTGCATTGCCAGGGCGATGGCGCCGTTCGCCGCACCGTGGCGCTCTATGCCTCGCTGCCTCGAGACGAGCATGGACGGATGCTTCGCCGCCATGCGATTACCGATCTCGAGAACTCTGACCCGACCGATCTTGTCGAGTTTGGCAAGTTAGGTGGAATTTGCGAGGTCTATCCGCAGATTCTGACGCTGGACCGGCGCGAGGATTGCCTATCGATGATGCGTCGACAAATTGGCGAGACGCGACTTTTGCACAGTTGGAATCGCCGCGGCATGGAAGATTCCGGATGCACGGTGTGCTGTGGAACGGATTTGCCGCTGCTGATTCCGAGCCTGGGCGAGTCAATCTACAGCGCGTGCGGCGGATTCTTCGCCGACGGACTGCCTGTGAATGAGGTCAACACGCTGACGCTTGTCGAGCTCTTGCGCGCTTGGACTGCCGGGGGCGCGTACGATCTGATGCGCGAAGACGAGCTGGGTACGCTTGAGGTTGGCAAGCTTGCCGATATCTGCGTGCTCGATCGGGATGTGTTCGACCTCGATTATCGCGACGCACGCGATCTTGCGGTTGATATGACGATATCGGATGGGCAAATCGTGTTCGACCGAAATAAGGAGGCATAAGATGCCTGAATCCAAACCGACGCTGCGCCGCGAACAGATTGCGGGCATGAATATCCACTACATCATGTGGTCGCTCGATTACTTCCTTGATGTGCAGCAGCGTTTGGGCTTTGAGTCCATTGAGCTGTGGTGTGCGGAGCCGCATGTGACGCTCGACCACACGGGCTACTTTGAGGCTGAGGTTCTGGCGAAAAAGGCTGCAGACCGTGGGCTTAGGTATCGTACTCTGTGCCCCGAGAATGTTGTCTATCCTTGGCAGTACTGCGCACGCAAACCGCTGCATGAACAGCGCAGTCTGGCGTACTTTAAGCACGGCATTGAGCTTGCCGAGGTACTTGGGTGCGACCGTATGTCCGTCAACTCGGGCTGGGGCGACTGGGACGAGGACCGCGAGGAGGCCTGGAAGCGCAGCCGCGAGCACTTGTCCATTCTGGCGGAGTATGCCGGCGAGCACGGTCTGGTGCTCACAATGGAAAGCCTGCGCCCCGAGGAGAGCAACCTTGTGACGACGGTTTCCGATGCGAAGCGCATGATTGACGAGGTCGCGAGCCCGTACTTACAGCCCATGGTTGATACAACCGCGATGGGCGTTGCAGGCGAGACGCTCGAGGACTGGTTTGCCGCCTTTGGTGATGGGGCAATTCACGAGATGCACTTTATCGACGGTGACCCGTATGGCCATCTGGTGTGGGGCGATGGCAAACACGATATGGACGCCTTCGTCGCCACACTCAACGCCCATGGTTTCGACGGCTTGCTGGGCCAGGAAATAACGGACGGTCGTTACTACGATGACCCGGCGGCGGCTGATGCCAAGAACATGGCCGCATTCGAGAAATATCTGATTGACTAAAACAACTATCGGCCACGCAGTCAACGTCATTGGTTGCGGCCCAAATAAGAAAGGAACTGGATATGAACGCACACGATCTGATTAAAGAGGCAATTGCCGAGAAGGGCAAGTTCGACAGCGTCTACTGGATTGCTTGCGGTGGCTCCATGATCGATTTGATCCCGGCTCATGAGCTTCTGCAGCGCGAGGCAACCACCTTCACTTCGTATATCTATACCGCGCGTGAATTCGACATTATGCGTCCGCGCCGCTTGGGTGAGAAATCCCTGGTCATTGCTTGCAGCCACAGTGGCAACACCCCCGAGGTCGTCGAGGGCTGCGAGATTGCCCTTGCCGCCGGCGCTACGGTGATCGCTCAGACCGACAACGCTGGATCCAAGATTGACTCCGGCAAGTGGACCACGTGGGTCTACCCGTGGGGCGAGGGCGTGCCGCAGGCCGAGGTCCCCGCTGGTATTTCGCTGTCGCTTGCGGCAGAGCTGCTCGATCAACAGGAGGGATACGCCGATCTTGCCGATATGTATGCCGGTATTGCCGAGATGGATAAGATTCTTCCCCCGGCACGCGAGAAGGTAAATGCCGAGCTGGGCGATCGCTTTGCCAAGCTTTGCCAGGAGCACGAGTTCTTCTATATTCTGGGCAGCGGTCCCAACTTTAGCCAGACCTACGGTTTCGCTATCTGCTCTCTTATGGAGATGCAGTGGCAGCACTGCAGCTACATCCACTCTGCCGAGTACTTCCATGGTCCCTTCGAGGCTACTCAGGATGGCGTTTTTTACTTCTTGCAGATGGGATCCAGCGAGTGCCGTGCTATGGACGAGCGCGCTCTGGCGTTCCTTAAGACTCATACCGATACGCTGATGGTGCTCGATGCCAAGGAATACGGTATGGAAGCCGTGCCGGTGAGCGTCCGTGCCTATCTTGACCCGGTGCTGTTCTACGCCATGAACTGCGAGCTGCGTGCTGCACGCGGCAAGGTGTTTGATCACGATCCCGATTTCCGTCGCTACATGGGCGTTGTCGAGTACTAGAAGGGCAAAGGCCATGGCATTTAACGTTAACGCGCTCGGATTTGGCGACAACGTCGTCGATCGCTACGAGCATATCCACACCATGTATCCTGGCGGCAACGCGGTGAACTTCGCCGTTTATGCCAAGAAATGCGGTGCCGCACGCTCCGCATACATGGGCATTTTTGGCAATGACGCCGCTGCCGAGCATGTCATTGCAAGCCTCGAGTATGAGGGTATCGAGCTTGACAAGTGCGAGCAGATGATTGGCGAGAACGGAGCGGCTCGCGTGACCGTCGTTGACGGTGACCGTGTCTTCCTTGGCTCCAACGAGGGCGGTATCCGTGGCGATGCGCGCTATGTCCTCGATTGCTTTGACCTTTCGTACATGAAGCAGTTCGATGTGGTTCATTCGGGCAACTATTGCTTTACCGAGCGCGAGCTTCCCAAGCTGAAGGCTGCGGGCGTCACGGTCTCTTTTGACTTTTCGGACGACTCCACCGACGAGTACTACGAGCAGATTGCGCCCTACGTCGATTTTGCTTTCTTTAGTGCGGCGGATGCCGCGAGTGCGGATGAGATTCGCGAGCGTCTGGCATGGGTGAAGGGCTTGGGTCCGCGTTTTGTGTCGGCTACGGCGGGCGCCGAGGGCTGCATTGCTTACGACGGCGAGCGTTATTACCGCCAGCTGGCTAAACCGGTAACGGACATGAAGGACACCATGGGGGCGGGCGACTCGTTCCTCACCTCGTTTTTGATGTGCTATCTCGATTCTGCCAAGCGTGGCGAAGATGGCGCCGAGGCCATCGAGCGCGCGCTCGACTTTGCTGCCGGGTTTGCCTCGACCGTGTGCGGCATGGAGGGTTCTTGGGGCCACGGAGCACCAATTTTTGAATAGTTGAGCAGTCCCGGGGAGTCGAATTGTCGCCTCCCCGGGACTCCGTGGGCAAAAAATGCCAAATATGAGTACTGTCACTAATCTAGTAACAGCAAAATCAAGCCTTTGAGGCACTACTTGGGTGTCAGCGAGCGATAAACACCTGTTAAAAATGACTTAAACCATCTTAAAGCGCCCTGATAATGGACAGATGTATATTATCAGGGCGCTATGTTGCCGTAAAATAATGTGACTAGTTTGGCAACAGTACTCATATTTGATATTTTCTGCCCACCGGGGTTAGCGAAGGCCAAAAATGGAGCGTGAGTTGTCTAAAATGATCGACTCGATGCTCCCCGCATCGCGGGTTTTAAGTTGGGTGATGACTTTGGAAGCTCTCGCGAGTGAGTCGGCGAGCTGTCGCGCTGAGGTTTCCGTATTTGCTTCGGCTGGCGCATCGGTCTCGAGCAGTAAATGGTCGAGTGGAATCTGTCGGGCGTATTCACGACCACGCTTGGTAGCGAGCATCCGCTCGTTCACGGAAAAATAGCAACCCGCATTGCGCGCGTGGACGAACTCGTTCGAAGTGCCGCTAAACCAGTGGAAGATGATAGCGGGGGAGTCGGGGTTTGGGATGAGTAGTCCATGCGATTCGAGGACGTCTAGTACGGCTCCTGCCGAACGAACGGCGTGAATTGATATCACGCGCCCGGTAAGAGGATGCTGCACGAGTGTATCGCAGAGCCGGTCAAGTGCCTGTATTTGTAGCGGCTCGCTTCCGGCAAAGCGCGCGGAAAAGTCGAGTCCAACCTCGCCGATTAAGCGCTCTTGCGCAGCGACCTCGCAAAGCAGATTGATTTCGGCGGTTCCGCATCGCCCGTCGGCGAGCCACCAGGGATGGAGGCCGATGCCGGAAAAGGTATTTGAACGGTTGCAAGCGCGCTTCTTGGCGCGTGCAAAGTCGCGCGGATCGACGCCGCAGTCAAATAGGCTCAGGCCCAGCGTCGTCGCCTTATCGGCAACGGCGTCCGGGTAAGCCATCAAATCGAGATGACAGTGCGCATCAAACAGCTGCAGCTCCATCGTGGCGTACCCTGTTAGTCCAAGCGCTGGCCGTCGGCGCGTACGCGCTCGCACCCGCGCCCACTGATCTGGCGGATAACCTCGCCGGCGATCATCTGACCCATGATGGGCGGCATAAAGCTGGCGGTTCCGAGCTCGGTGCGCTCGTGGATGTTGGAGGGGTCACGGCGCTGGGTCTTGACCGACTCCTCGCAGCTAAACAGTACATGAAGACTTTTGATGCCGCGCTTCTTGCACTCTTTGCGCATGATGCGGCTCATGGGATCGCGGACCGTTTCGAAAATGTCGGCAAAGCGCAGGCACTCGGGATGCAGCTTGTTGCCGCCGCCCATGGAGCTCACCAGGCGAATGTCGTGGTCCTGAGCATATTTGGCAACGGTGAGCTTGGCGGAGATGGTGTCGATGGCGTCGATGGCGTAGTCGATCTTGCCACCCGTCTGCTCCAGAACGCTCGCGAAGAACCCGTCAATGTTGTCGCTCAACAGGTATTCGGTGCGTTTGATGACAGTGGCGGCAGGGTTGATGTCGTGGATCATAGCCTCCATAACGTCCACTTTGCGCTTACCGATGGTGCTATGAAAGGCAATGGCCTGACGGTTAATGTTACTGGGCGCGATGATGTCTTTATCCAGAATTACGAAATGGCCAATGCCGCCGCGGGCAAGTGCTTCACAGCAGTTGGAGCCCACGCCGCCGCAGCCGAGTACCAGCACCGTGGCAGCGGCGAGTTTGTTGAGTGCCTCGCGGCCCATGATGATCTCGAGCTTGGTGTCGCGCGTCTCGATGGGTGAAGCGGCTATGGTTTCGGTCATGGATATCCTCCGATGGGGAAGCAAATCGTGTTTTAGCTATCGCCATTATAGGTATTATCGCGATTCCATTTGAGCCCTTGGGGCTTGTTGAAATGAGACGGGGATTCTCATAAGATGAAGCAGATGGCACCCGTTGCCGCGGGTTAGCCAACTCCGAAACACGTTTTTGGCGTGAGAAGTGGCCGTCTTCGCATTACGCGGGGGCGGCTATTTCATTCGACCTCCAATGTGGATGCCGAGCTCCACGGCCGCGATTACAAGTAATAACAACGTCAGGACATCGTCAATACTCATAGTCCATCTCCTTCTTGGGTAGAGGGAGCTGGCCCATCTGCTTCAACTTCTATTGTAGTTAAATACGAACGAATGTTCTATAGATGTTCCTGTATTAGATAGTTAGACAAACATCTAAATATAGAGTATAGTGTGCGCGTCGAACGAAATACTGAGAGGAGGCTCTATGCCGGGAGAGGGTTTTAAGGCGCTGGCCGATCCTACACGACGGCACATTTTGGAACTGCTGCGCGAGGGCAATTGTACGGCCGGGGAACTTGCCGAGCATTTTGACATTAGCAAGCCGTCGCTCAGCCATCATTTGGCGACGCTCAAAAACGCCGGGTTGGTGACCGACGAACGCCATGGTCAAAACATCGTATACAGCTTAAACACCACCGTCATGCAGGACTTGATCGGCTGGTTTATGGGCTTTACAGACACCGAAGGAGATAAGGATGAATAACGAAAACAAGGGCATTCACGCCACGGGGGTATCGCCACGCGTGTGGATTGCGCTGGTCGCTCTGTGCGTCGCCAACGTCGCAGCGCACCTTATGGTGATGCCGAGCCTGCCGGCGCAGATTCCCACGCACTGGGGAGCGAGCGGCGCCGTTAACGGTTGGGGTCCCAGCTGGATGGCATCGGCGCTCGGCGCGTTGCCGCTGGTGTTGCTCGCGATGTTCTACGTGGTGCCACGCATTGACCCCAAGGGCGAGGCGTATCGGACCTCGGGCAAGTTCTACCAGAGTTTCGTAATTGCTTTCACGGTATTCATGTGTGCTATAAGCTGGCTGGGAGAGCTTACGGTGTGGGGCGTTGTGTCCGCGGTCGGAACGGTCAACGTGCTGACTACCGGTGCTATCGGTTTGCTGCTCATCGGCGTAGGCAACTACTTGCCGCGTGTGAAGCAGAACTATACGCTCGGTATTAAGACGCCTTGGGCGCTTGCCGATCCCGAGAACTGGCGCCGTACGCAGCGCTTTGGCGGTGCCTGCTTGATGGTGCTGGGTGTTGGTTTGATTGTGATGGGCGTGGCGGGTAGCGTACTTTCGAGTGAAGTCGTCGCCGCGGTGATTGCGGTTCTGGCGTTTGGTTCGGCCGGAGCTGCCTATGTCTACTCGTATCTTTTGTGGCGTAAATCGCAGCGAACCGCTCGCTAAGGTTGCGGAAAACTAGCGTACGCAGTTCATAGTATGTTCCGGGGGACTTTTCCCAGGTAGTATTAGGGGGTGTGGGCAACCATGCCCCCCTTTTTCGTTACGTTTCAGAGCTGATTTCCTCATTTCGTTTCCACTAAAGCGAAACAATAATAGGGAAACAGCAGGTAGAAAGGATAAAACAGGCAAATGGCAGAGTTTATCTACCAGATGTATCAGGCTCGCAAGGCCCATGGCGACAAGGTGATCCTTGACGACGTGACCCTGAGCTTCTATCCCGGTGCCAAGATCGGCGTCGTGGGCCCCAACGGTATGGGCAAGTCGACCCTACTCAAGATTATGGCCGGCATCGAAGAGGTCTCCAACGGCGATGCCAGGCTTACCCCTGGCTATACCGTGGGCATCCTGCAGCAGGAGCCGCCGCTCGACGACGATAAGACCGTCATCGAGAACGTGCGCATGGCGTTTGGCGACATGATCGCCAAGGTCGATCGCTTCAACAAGATCGGCGAGGAGATGTGCGACCCGGACTGTGACATGGACGCCCTCATGGCCGAGATGGGCAAGCTCCAGGACGAGATCGACGCCGCCGACGGCTGGGATATCGATTCCAAGCTCGGCCAGGCCATGGACGCCCTGCAGCTGCCTGATTCCGACATGCCAGTTAACGTTCTCTCTGGCGGCGAGCGCCGTCGCGTGGCCCTGTGCAAGCTGCTGCTCGAGGCTCCCGACCTGCTGTTGCTTGATGAGCCCACGAACCACCTGGACGCCGAGTCGATCCTGTGGCTCGAGCACTTCCTGCATAACTACCAGGGCGCCGTCCTGGCCGTCACGCACGATCGCTACTTCTTGGATAACGTCGCCGAGTGGATCTGCGAGGTCGACCGCGGCCACCTCTATCCCTATAAGGGCAACTACTCCACGTATCTGGAGACCAAGGCCGCGCGTATCGAGGCTCAGAGTAACCGCGACGCCAAGCTCGCCAAGCGCATGGAGGCCGAGCTCGAGTGGGTGCGCAGCTCGCCCAAGGCCCGTCAGGCCAAGAACAAGGCCCGTCTGGCTCGCTACGAGGAGATGGAGGCCGAGGCCCGCGCAAGCCAGAAGCTCGACTGGACCGACATCCGCATCCCTGTGGGCCCGCGTCTGGGCAATAAGGTGCTTGAGGCCCATCATCTGCACAAGGAGTTCGACGGTCGCGTGCTCATCGATGACCTTTCGTTTACCCTGCCGCGCAACGGCATCGTGGGCGTCATCGGCCCCAACGGCGTGGGCAAGACTACGCTCTTCAAGACCATCGTGGGCCTGGAGCCGCTGACTTCGGGCGAGCTCGAGGTGGGTGAGACCGTCAAGATCTCCTATGTCGACCAGAACCGTTCCGGCATCGACCCCGATAAGAACCTATGGGAGGTCGTCTCGGACGGCCTGGACCACATGATGGTCGGCGAGACCGAGGTTCCGAGCCGCGCGTACGTGGCGAGCTTTGGCTTTAAGGGCCAGGACCAGCAGAAGCGCGCCGGCGTACTCTCCGGTGGCGAGCGCAACCGTCTGAACTTGGCGCTTACGCTCAAGCAGGGCGGCAACCTGCTGCTCCTCGACGAACCCACGAACGACCTCGACGTCGAGACGCTGTCCTCGCTCGAGGCAGCGCTGCTCGAGTTCCCGGGCTGCTCGGTGGTCATTAGCCACGACCGTATGTTCCTGGACCGCGTCGCTACGCACATTCTGGCGTGGGAGGGCACCGACGAGAATCCGGGCAACTGGTATTGGTTCGAGGGCAACTTTGAGGCCTACCAGGCCAACCGTATCGAGCGCCTGGGCGAGGACGCAGCCCAGCCGCATCGTATTCACCGCAAGCTGACGCGCGACTAATTTGTTACGCGGTTTTCCAAACCGCGTAACTGCTCGACGCTGCAAATGTCCCAGAGCGGCAATCTGACGTTCAATCGTCGCTTGCGTACCAAAGTACGCGGCGCTCCTCTTTCGCGTCACCTTGCTCGCTCTGGGACATTTTCGCTGACTTATGCTCAACCTGGAAAAAACGCGGCGAACGTTTTGTGGCGTTCGCCGCGTCTTGCTATTCGTTTGGTTTTTCGACTTTATCGATGACCCAGGCGGCTCCAAGGCCGCCGGTGGTGTTGCGGCGGATGCGCAGGGTAACCTCGCGGCGCTCGCCGGCCTGCGTGTAGCGCAGGGGGAAGCTTGCGCGGTTTCGCGCGGCCTCGATGGTACCGCGCTCGCGGGCGATCCAGTAGTACTCGCCGACGATGCCGAGCGTGTCGGCGCCGTAGGGGAGATAGGTCGACAGCTGGTGCAGAAGCGGGCCGGGGCAGAAGACCTCGGTCGCGAAATCGACGGGGAAGTCCTCGGGGATGGCGGGCGCTGCGGGTGTGGGGGCCGGTGCCGCAGCGGGGGCCGGAGCCGCTGCAGGCACAGGAATCTGGTCATAGACAGGTGCGGATGTGGAGTCGATGACGGGTGCAGACTCAGGCACCGGTTCCGGCTTACCTGCGAAATCTGTCGGTTCCACGGAGACGGTTGCGTCTTCAGTCTCGGTTTTGGCATCGGCTTGCGGAGCGTCCTCTGCCTCGACAGATGACTTTGCCTCGATGGGCGTGGATGCCATGGTGGTGATGCCGGCGTTGGCGTTCTCGGGGTCATAGACGACCGTAAGCGAGATGGCGGGCTGCGGCGTCTCGGGCTCCGGTGTCGACTCGGTGGCGTCCTGATCGTCGGGCTCGTCGGGCTGATCGTTCTCGGTCTCGTCGCCAAAGACATCGCTGTTTTGGAACGCAGGCGTCTCGGATTGGTTAGCGGCTTCTTCGGTTGTCGACTTGGGAGTCTCGTTGAGCTCCGCAGTGGTTTCCTGCTCTGATATGACTTCGGGATCGGTTGTGACGGCGATCTCGGTTTCGGCTTCTGCTGTTACCTCAATAGCGACTTCGATCTCTGTCTCGGGCTCGGGCTCCGGAGCGACTTCGGCCACGGGCTCGGGCTCGGGACGCTTAACGTGCTTGGGACGCACAGCCTTGAGGTCCTTCTCGCCGCGCTTTTTCTTTTTATAGGACTGCTTGGCGCCCTTGGCTGCCTTGGGCTTGTCCTCGCCCTTGGCAAGGGCGGCATCCCAGGTCTCGTTGGCGATGACCGTGGCATACAGGCGGCCGCCTTTAAAGACGGTCAGCTTAATACAGTCATCAAGTTCCTCGAGCAGCTCGCGCGTGGACTCAAAGCCCAGGTCATTAGCGGTCATGTCGCCGGCGGCGAGCGCCTCCTCGACCTGCGTCATAAACGTTTGCTTACCGCACCCAATCGCGTCGCGCAGCAGGCGATACAGATAGATGTGGTTGCCCAGCGATAGTGCGGGCGTAACTATTGTCTTGCTCATGGCAAATCTCCTCTTTACACACCAAAGCATCTTACCATCGCACGGGGCGTGCCATCTCGGCGCCTAAGGCAAACGGGCGCGACCGTTGCCGGTTCGCGCCCGTTATACAGGTCGATTATCTATGAGAGGCAAACGTGCTTAGTTGCCCGATGCCGTGCCTTGGCTCGAGCCGTCAGATGCCGTGCCGGACGCGGTTCCGCTCGAGCTGTTAGTGCTGCTGTTGTCGGTAGATCCCGTGCCCGATGTATTGCCGCTCGTCTGGTCGCCCGTGCTCGGCTGCGAGCTGTCAGTTGTTTGGCTTGAGTCGGTCGTGCCGGATTGCGTGTCGCTGTTGTTCGCAGAGGAATCGACGCCCTGCGATTGATCGGGGGTGTTCGAGGACGAGTCGGTGGATGCGGAGGTGCCCTGCGGGTCGTTCTGCTGGCTTTGCGATTGGCCGGAGCTATCTACGTCGTGCTCGGTCGTGCGCGACGAAAGGATTGGCTCGGGACGCTCGCCCAGACCCTCACCGGCGGTGGTGATAAGGATGGCGCCGGTGCAGGCGATGACCGCGACGATGGCGATGGCGATCGAGAATACGATGACCTTCTTTTGCGTCTGGCTGCGCTCTGTCGCGGCCTTGGCGCGCAGGCTGTTAGGGGCGACGCGCGCCGTGGTCGCGCGCCCCGCAATCTGGCGCATCTCCTGCGTGGTCGCGGCGCCGCCCAGGTGCTCCTCGGCATCAAACTCAACGGGCTCATAGGCGCCGACGGGGTAGTCGTCGGCGTGCGTACCTTTGAGGGCTTCGGCGCTAGCAGAGATAAAGTGGCGGTAGACATGCGAGGACACAACGGTGATGACCGAGCTCACGGCGGCGCCAATTACTGAACCAGCGATACCAATCTTGGAAGCAAGCGCGACGCTTGTGGCGGCGGCTGCGGCGCCAGCGATGATTTGAGGAATGGAAATGTCGTCGAACAGGCCTTTTTTGGGCGCGATGGCCATGGTCTGTCCGATGGAATGGTTCTCGTGCACGCCGTTGTTGAGCGATGCCGGCGTCATGACGCGCGTGCGCGGCGCGTCGGTGTACTTGGTTGTCATACGGGGTCCTCCCGGTGTAAATCTGCTTCGTTTCGTGTAGCCATCAGGGTACCCACCAGATGTGAATCGTACGTGACATTTAACAGATACCATCAACTCATCAAGGGGGGCTTGCTGTCTTTGGCGAAATAGCTTGATGCTAAACTGGACTTACGATTGCGAGGTGGTTTACGTGATGTACCCGTATATGACATTCGAAGACGGTACCGAGGTCATTCATTCTGACCTGATTACAGATGGCGATATCGAAAAGGTTATCGTGCATTTTGAGCGACCGACGGCAGAGGGCTTCGACTCCGCTCGTTGTGAGTTGCCTTCTTACAATTGGACCATGTGGGAGGGGCATTTCACCGACGAGGAGAAGCGAGGATTTGAGACTTTTCTGAGCAATAACGCCCATCTGCTGTATCGCTACGCCGCAAACGGAGGAGCTAAAGTTGCCTAGCCTTTTTCTTATTGGCGGCTATAGGGTCTTCTTTTGGTCCAACGAAGCGGGCGAGCCAATCCATGTCCATGTTTGCAAGGGGGCGCCTTCAGATAACTCGGCCAAAATCTGGCTGACTCGCAGGGGAGGTTGCATTGTCGCTAATAACAAAGTGAAAATCCCCCGGAGCACGCTTGACGACCTCTGTGAAATTATCGCCGCTCAGCATGAATTGATCTGCTCTAAATGGAAGGCATTTTTCCTTGTGGACGAGATCTCGTTCTACTGCTAAACGCCACCCCGGCTTCCCTTTTTCAATTTTAAGCATGAGCCCGTCCCATCAGCACTGATTGAACTTGACAGTACAATGGAAGCGGACTTTATCGCCGCCGCTCACCGCGGCTAAACGGATATGTTGGAGCTCGCATGAACGATTTTCAAAACGGTCAAGTTAAGAACGACGGCTTTTTGCGTGTGGCGGCGGCCTCGCCCAAGATTCGTGTTGCCGATGTCGAGGGCAATGCCGAGGTTACGTTGGCGGCTGTTCGCGAGGCTGCCGAGCACGGTGTTCGTGCTCTGGTGCTGCCCGAGCTCAACTTGTGCGGCTATACCGCGGCCGATCTGTTCCATAACCGCACATTACTTCATGCCTGCGAGGCGGCACTTGTGCACATCCTCGATGGAACCCGTGAGTTGCCGATCGTCTTTACCGTTGGCTTGCCCGTTGCGATGGCAGAAAACATCTACAACTGCGCCGCCGTGTGCTGCGCGGGCGAGCTTTTGGGCCTCACGGCCAAGAAGTATCTGCCCAACTATGGCGAGTTCTACGAGCGCCGCTGGTTTGCTCCGGCGCCCGCAGATCCTGTGTGGGTCGAGTTTGCCGGTCAGGGTTCGGTTCCGCTGGGTTCGGGGCTTGTCTACCGCTGCTGTGATGAGGGCGCCGAGGACCTGGTGCTGGGCGTTGAGGTCTGCGAGGATCTGTGGGTGCCGGCACCCCCTTCGACCGAGATGGCGCTTGCCGGTGCGACGGTGATCCTCAACCCGTCGGCCTCGGACGAGATTATCGGTAAGGCAGATTACCGCCGCAGCCTTATCTCTAGCCAGAGCGCGCGTCTGTACTGCGCCTATGCCTATGCAGACGCGAGCGAGGGCGAGTCCACGACCGACATGGTCTTTGCGGGCGAGAACCTTATCTACGAAAACGGATCCAAGCTCGCCGCCACTAAACTGCTTACCTGCGATATGGCGGTGGCCGATGTCGATCTTGACCGCCTGGTTGCCGAGCGCCGCCGCTCGACGACGTGGGCGCGCGCGGACGATGCGCCGGAGGCCACGACCGTTGAGTTTTCGTTTGAGGGCGTGCCGGCCAAAGAGCCCGTCCTGCGCAACGCCTGCGACATCGACCGCGTCTTCCCCCGCGCGCCCTTTGTGCCGGCCGACCATGGTGACCTGGCCGAGCGTTGCGAGACCATCCTCGACCTGCAGACCGCCGGCCTCAAGACCCGCCTTGCCCACACGGGCACCAAGGCTGCGGTCATCGGCCTTTCGGGTGGCCTGGACTCCACGCTGGCACTGCTTGTGACCGTGCGTGCCTTCGATGCGCTGGGGCTGCCGCGCACGGGTATCACGGCGGTCTCCATGCCAGGTTTTGGCACGACGCATCGCACCAAGTCGAATGCCGAGTCGCTCGCCCGCGACCTAGGCGTGAGCTTCCGCGAGGTTTCGATCCACGCGGCCGTGGAGCAGCACTTCAGGGACATTGAGCACGATCAGACCGTGCAGGACGTGACCTACGAGAACAGCCAGGCGCGCGAGCGTACGCAGATTCTGATGGACCTGGCCAACCAGGCTGGCGGTTTTGTCATCGGCACGGGCGACCTGTCGGAGCTGGCGCTCGGCTGGGCCACCTATAACGGCGACCACATGAGCATGTACGCCGTCAACGCGAGCGTGCCCAAGACGCTTGTGCGTCATCTGGTGCGTTATGCGGCTGATGTCTTTGGCGGGCGTATTGCCGAGGTCTTGCTCGACATCCTCGATACGCCGGTGTCCCCCGAGCTTCTGCCACCCACGGGCGATGGCGAGATTGCGCAGAAGACCGAGGATTTGGTGGGCCCGTATGAGCTGCACGACTACTTCCTCTACTACCTGCTGCGTTTTGGCTTTGAGCCGGGCAAGATCTACCGCATGGCGCTCAAGAGCTTCGAGGGCGTCTACGGCGC
This sequence comes from Collinsella sp. BIOML-A6, assembly GCF_009875845.1. Classification (NCBI taxonomy): domain Bacteria; kingdom Bacillati; phylum Actinomycetota; class Coriobacteriia; order Coriobacteriales; family Coriobacteriaceae; genus Collinsella; species Collinsella sp. BIOML-A6. The sequence goes on along the minus strand of NZ_WWSL01000001.1, from coordinate 52,741 downwards.
CAAGACCGTCCACGCGTGGTTGCGTACGTTCTATCGTCGCTTCTTTGCTCAGCAGTTTAAGCGCAGCTGCTTGCCCGATGGCCCCAAGGTGGGCTCGGTGACGCTCAGCCCGCGCGGCGATTGGCGTATGCCGAGTGACGCCAGCTCGCGTCTATGGCTTGCGCAGATCGACGCGCTCAATGCAATTGACTAAGGTTGGCTAAATTGAACCAATGCGGGGTTTGCAAGCGTTACACTTTTGCAATCTGATGGCCCGTATCGCGCGGCGCTCTTGTCGGAGCGCCGCGTTTTTTATATCGAAAGGTGGCACCATGCAGGCATCGCAGCGTCTCGACCGCTTTGGCGCGGAGGTTTTCGCTTCGCTCAACAACAAGCTCCTCGCGCTGAAGGCTCAGGGCAAGACCATTTACAACATGAGCGTGGGCACGCCCGACTTTAAGCCGTACGACCACGTGGTCGAGGCACTCACGCGAGCAGCCCAAGATCCCGAGATGTGGAAGTATGCCCTGCGCGACCTGCCCGAACTCAAGCAAGCCGTGTGCGATTACTATGAGCGTCGCTTTGGCGTTTCGGGCATTACGCCGTCCATGGTGCAGTCGTGCAACGGCACGCAGGAGGGCGTGGGTCATTTGGGCCTGGCCCTGCTCGATCCGGGTGACACCATTCTGGTTCCCGATCCGTGCTACCCGGTCTTTGAGGCGGGTGCCAAGATCGCCGATGCCAAGCTCGAGTACTATCCGCTGATTGCCGAGCACAATTACCTGCCCTATGTGGCGGGCATCGATCCCGAGGTGGCCGATCGTGCCAAGTACATGATTGTGTCGCTGCCCGCCAACCCGGTGGGCTCGGTGGGCACGCCCGAGGTCTACGAGGAGATCATCGCTTTCGCCCGCGAGCACGACCTGCTCATCGTCCATGACAACGCATACTCCGACATCGTGTTCGACGGCGAGCCGGGCGGAAGCTTTTTGCAGTACCCTGGCGCGCTCGAGGTGGGCGTGGAGTTCTTCTCGCTCTCCAAGTCGTTTAACGTCACTGGTGCGCGTATCGGCTTTTTGGTCGGCCGCGAGGACGTGGTCTCTGCCTTTGCCAAGCTGCGCAGTCAGATTGACTTTGGCATGTTCTTCCCGATCCAGAAGGCCGCCATCGCGTGCCTTAATGGCCCGCGCGATGAGGTCGAGGCACAGCGTCTGAAGTACCAGGATCGCCGCGATGCCCTGTGCGACGGTCTTGAGGACCTGGGCTGGGAGCGTCCCAACGCGCATGGTTCTATGTTTGTGTGGGCCAAGCTTCCCGGTGGACGCACCGATTCTATGGCGTTTTGCGAGGAGCTCATGGAGAAGGCCGGCGTTGTGGTGACGCCGGGCGCGAGCTTTGGTCCTTCGGGCGAGGGACACGTGCGCATGGCGCTGGTCCTGCCGCCCGATCAGATTGCTTTGGCTGTCGAGGCCATTCGCGAGGCGGGTCTCTATTAAAAAGATATTTCGGCTCGTCAATAGATCGAAACCGATTTCGTACAGTTCTTTTACGAATCCTGCAAACATTTTCGGTAAACGGTCGATTTTTGGCCTCGAATAGGAGCATAATCAAAGTCCCGATTGGATGTATTGGGATTACGGCAAGCCGCTCGGGTCGTTCCCGGGCGGCTTGTTTGTGGAGAGAGATGGGAGTTTCTAATGGTTAACGAGAAGAAAGTCGCTATTGTCGGTTGCGGTTTTGTCGGTTCGTCTTCGGCGTTCGCGCTGATGCAGAGTGGTCTGTTCTCCGAGATGGTCCTCATCGACGTGGACAAGAACCGCGCCGAGGGTGAGGCCTTGGATATCGCGCACGGCATGACGTTTGCCGAGCCGATGAAGATCTACGCCGGCGATTATTCCGATGTCGCCGACGCCGCCATGATCGTCGTCACCGCTGGCGCTGCCCAGAAACCCGGTGAGACCCGCCTGGACCTGGTCAACAAGAACGTCAGAATCTTTAAGTCCATTATCCCCGAGATTAAGAAGTCCGGCTTCGACGGCATTCTGCTCATCGTCTCCAACCCGGTCGATGTTCTGACCTACGCCGCCATCAAGATGTCCGGCCTGCCCGAGGGCCACGTCATCGGTTCCGGCACCGTGCTCGACACTGGCCGCCTGCAGCAGATGCTTGGTGCTCATGTCGAGGTTGACCCGCGCGATGTCCAGGCTTATGTCATGGGTGAGCACGGTGACTCCGAGTTTGTCGCTTGGTCCAGCGCTCAGGTTGCCGGCGTTCCGCTGAACACCTTCTGCGAGCTTCACGGCCACCTGGAGCACGAAGCCGCCGAGAAGCGTATCGCCGAGGACGTCAAGAACTCCGCCTACACCATCATCGAGAAGAAGCACGCTACCTACTACGGCGTCGCCATGGCCGTCAAGCGCATCTGCACTGCCGTCATGCGTGACGAGCAGACCGTTTTGCCTGTCTCTTCGCTCATGGTGGGCGAGTATGGCCTGTCCGATCTGGCCATCTCCATGCCGACCGTCGTTGGCCGCGACGGCGTTGTCTGCCGCGTCCCCGTGCCGCTGAACGATGACGAGCAGCATGAGCTCACCGCCTCCGCCAAGGCCCTCAAGGACATCATCGACAGCGTCGATTTCTCCTGCTAAATCAAGCTCGCTCGAGCGAAAAGCTACAATGAAGGCGTTCGGGTCCATACGGCCCGGGCGCCTTTTTGGTGCAAAGTAACCTGACCCCAATGCACCATCCCAATGCACCCTAGTTGATGGGAGGGCCATGTCGGATTCGCCTAATTTCTTGACCTATGCCCAGACGGCGTTTGATTCGTTTGAGGAGCGGTCGTTCTGCGCGGTGGATAGCCTGGTCTTTGCGTGGTTGTCCTATTTGCGTTTGCCGGGTGATATGGCGGAGCTGACGAACTGGCAGGGCCTAGACGTGCGTGAGCTGCTGCGTGCCGAGTGCTACCGGGACATGATTGACGACTTGTGGGACCCGGAGGGGAGCAGGGCCTTGTTGGAGGCCGTGGCGGCAAGCCCTCGCTACCGTGGCGTGCACGTTTGCGGCTATCGTGCCGTGAGCGATATGGTGGCGACAGAGCAGTTTGCAGCCATGGCGTTCCGGTTTCCGTCGGGGTTTAGTTATCTTTCCTTTCGGGGGACCGACAGCACGATCGTGGGCTGGAAAGAGGACTTTAACATGGCGTTCCGGTGTCCTGTGCCGGCTCAGGAATCCGCGGCGCGCTATGTAGACGAGGCGGCGGATGCGATTGACGGGCCGCTTTTGTGCGGAGGTCATTCCAAGGGTGGAAACCTTGCGGTGTACGGTGCGGCGATGTGCTCCGATGTCGCCCGTGAGCGAATCGAACGGGCGTATTCCCATGATGGTCCGGGCTTCGTCGAGGAGTTTCTGAGCGGAGACGCCTTTGCCGATCTTTCCGGTCGAATTGACAAGACACTACCTCGGTCGTCGATCTTTGGCATGATGTTCGAGACGCAGGAGGACTATGCCATCGTTGAGAGCACCGAGTTCAGCCTGCTGCAGCACAATCCCTTTAGCTGGGTGGTTGATGGTCGCGACTTCGTGTACTGTGAGCGCCTGTCCGCCGGTGCTCGATACGTTGATGGCTCCATTCGCGAGATGCTGCTTGCAGTGGGGCCTAGCGAGCGCGAGCGTTTTGTAGATGCCTTGTTCTCCGTGTTTGAGGCTACGGGTGCTGAGCGGTTTGCGGATATCGCTGGGAATCTGCGCGAGAGCCTGCCCGTGATGCTCCAGGCTGCGCAAGGTTTTGACAAGGATACGCGACGCCTTGTCTCGCAGACCATCGTGGCAATCCTTAAATGCGCGCTGCTGCCCAAACGACCCCAAATCGACATGCCCGCTGCCGGCAAGAGTCTGGCAGAACAGCTCGAGGCTTGGCAGTCCGAACTCCTGCGCTAGCCATTGGTGCAGAGCAACCTGTCCCCGATGCACCATTCTTCGATGCGCCTGGGGCGGGCTCGACCGCTATACTGGTTCGTGCCGAAATCGATCTAGAACGGAATGCCGTATATGAAAATCAATCACGCGATTCTGCATATCCTGGACTTTGACTCTGCCGTCAACGTCATGAGCCAGCGCGAGCTCGATATCGAGAGCCGTACCGTGCGCAACTTCGTGACCACGCATCTGCGCCGCGCGCGTACCTCGGCCGACAATAAGCGCGCCACGTTTGCCGAGAACTCTGCGTTTGGCGGCGAGCTCAAGGGCTATTTCTTTGGCGAGCGTGAGTTCGTGGACCTGTCGCAGCAGATTGCGGAGTTTATCTCCTCCGAGCTCACCAAAGCCGAGAAAGCCGAGTCCACCGACGTGCTCGTGGCCGATTTTGACGACGATGAGGATGCCCGCTGGTTTGCCGTGATGCTGCTGGGCTCCAAGCAGGCTTTTATGCACGAAGTGGGCCGCGAGGAGGGGGAGGTGCGCAACGACATCGCGCGCCACTACGCCATTCTGCCGAACCCCTCGCAAAAGGTGCCGAGCTATGCCATCGTGCGCGCGAGCACTATGGAGATCGGCTACGTGGACAAGAAGCGCAAGATCGCCGGCGAGGATCGCATGCTCATTCCCGACGGCCTGCTGCAGTGCGACACGGGCGTATCGGGCAAGGAGGTCATCGACACGGTGACGCGCGTGGTCGAGGAAGTCGCCGAGGAGCACGGTGCCAATACGGCCGTGGCGCTCGCCAAGGTCAAAGCCGCCGTCGCCGAGAAGGTTGAGGATGACGAGGAGCTGCCGCCGTGGGATATCGTCGATGAGGTCTTTGAGGACGAGCCAGTCATCAAGGAGAGTGTGCGTGCGGCGCTGACCGAGGAGAAGGTTCCCGAGCGCGTCCCCGTGGAGCGCAAGCAGGTTGAGCGCGCGGCGGTGCGCAATCATAAGATCCGCACCGATACGGGTATCGAGATCAGTTTCCCGGCCGAGATGGGTTCGAACTCCGAGTACATCGAGTTCGTTAACGAGCCCAACGGCCTCATCTCCATCGAGCTCAAAAACATCGGCAGCATCGAGAATCGATAAGGCTTTTTACTTTTGAATAAAAGTCTGGATTATATTTTGAAGTATAATTTGAAATATAATCCAGATTATTTTTTGGAGGTCAAAATGTCCCCACTTGTTCTGGAAAAACCGGTGTTTACAAAAGACCAGGTTGTTTCTGCTACCGAAGCAAGCAAGTCTTTGTCTGCCATTCGTAAACGCGCAAAACGCGCGCCTCAGTTCATTGCCGATCATAATGATATCGATACCGTGATTATCGACTATGCTGCCTATGAGGAAATGTACGGCGCGCTGCAGTATCTGCGTGAACTTGAGATAAATCACATCGCCGCGGATCGAGTCAAGCATGGTCCGCATGAGTTTGTTCCGTTTGAGGACGCCTTAACTGCCGAGGAGCTCGCGGAGCTTGAGTCGATAGACCCGGGCACCATTCCCGACGAGGATCTTTTCGAATGAGCGGGCATTTTGTCGTCGGCTTTTTAAATCGAGACGTCGAGAAGGAATATCAACAACTTGATGGATCCCAGCGAAGACTCGTCCGCATTGCAGTCGCAAAATTAAAGACGCGTGCTGATGAAATCGGAATGCCGCTTCACGGCGAGCTTGCCGGCTGCAAAAAGATCAAATGGCGGAATGCGGGACTCCGAATGGTTTTTCGGATCCGGGAGGACGGAATGGTTGAGATTGCCGAGATCGTGGCAATAGGGCGGCGCGACCGTTCCGAGGTCTATAAGACGGCCGCAGAGCGCCTGTCAAAGCGGCCTGCCATGGTTGAATACGACGGAGCCCTGAGATGATGAAGGCCGAAGCTCCGATGGTGCTTCGGCCTTCTTTGTTTTCGGCTTGGTTGCGGACATTGCGCTACAGGTTGAGCATACGTCAGCGAAAACGCCCCTAGGCGAGCAAGGCGACGTGAAAGAAGAGGACATTGACCTTCTGGTCATGCCCGACGATTGAACGTCAGATTGCCGTTTAGGGGCGTTTGTAGCGTCGACCTGTTACGCGGTTTGTCAAAACTGCGTAACTATTAGAGCTGGCGTAGGCCTTCCTCGAGACCGGTCTTGCTGTCGGTCTTCTCGTCGCGCATCTTGATGACGCGGGCGGGGACACCGGCCACTACGGCGCCGGCGGGGACGTCCTCGACGCACACGGCGCCGGCGGCAACGACAGCACCCTTACCCACGTGCACGCCCTCCAGGACCACGGCGTTGGCGCCGATCATGACATCGTCCTCGATGATGACGGGCGTGGCGCTGGCGGGCTCCACAACGCCTGCCAGTACGGTGCCGGCGCCGATGTGGCAGTTCTTACCCACGGTGGCGCGGCCGCCCAGCACGGCGCCCATGTCGATCATGGAGCCTTCGCCAATGACGGAGCCGATGTTGATGATGGCGCCCATCATGATGACGGCGCGATCGCCAATCTCGACGCGGTCACGGATGATCGCGCCCGGCTCGATGCGGGCGTTGATACCCTTAAGGTCGAGCATGGGCACGGCGGAGTTGCGGCAATCGTTTTCAACGTCGTAGTAATCGATGGAATCGGCGTTGGCGTCCAGGATGGCCTTAAGCTCATCCCAGTCACCAAAGACGGTCTTGCCACGTCGACCGCCGTAGACGTGTGCATTGCCCCACTGGACCTTCATGCCCGGCTTCTCGCGCACGTACAGTTTGACGGGCGTCTTTTTGGGCGCGGTGGCGATGTAGTTGATAATCTCCTGCGCATTCATCTCGGCTGCGTTACTCATATGCTGTCTCTCCTTTGAGCGGGTACGGTTGATAACTAGTTAGGCGAACATGACCTGGTCGAACGTATAGAAGCCGGGTTCGCGGGTGACGAGCTTCTGCGCGGCTGCCAGGGCGCCGTTGACGAAGATCTGACGGCTCGTGGCGCGGTGGGTGAGCGTGACTTCCTCGTCCTGGCCAAAGAAACTCACCTCGTGCACGCCAGCGATGGTGCCGCCGCGCAGCGAGTGCATGCCGATCTCCTTGGGGTCGCGCGCTCCGCACATGCCCTCGCGGCCATAGACGGGATGGTAGCCTGCCTCGGGCTCAGCTTCGACGACAGCGTCGAGCAACAACTTGGCAGTGCCGCTGGGGGCGTCGACCTTTTGGTTGTGGTGCGTCTCGACAATCTCGCAGTCAAAGCCGGGCAGCTCGCGTGTGGCCTGGGCTACCAGATGACGCAGGGCGGCGATGCCGATGGAGTAGTTGCCCGAGTGCATGACCCGGGCGTTCTGGCCCAGCTCGCGCAGGCGGTCCATCTGCTCGGGCGTATAGCCCGTGGTGCCCGAGACCAACGCGGCGCCTGTACGCTTGACATAGGCGACGACGGCGTCGAAGGTCGCAACGTTCGAGAAGTCGATGATGGCGTCGGCTGCCGGGGCGCTCTCGAGCTCGGACAGATTAAAACCGATCTGGGCGACGATATCAAAAACGGGCTGACCGGCGGCGTCGACAATGCCTTCGGCGGTAGTGCGGATGAGCGAGCCCATGCGGCCCGTTCCCATAATGACGGTCTTAATCAAGCAGACCAGCTCCCTTCAGAGCATCGGTAAGTGCAGCGCGCGTGTCGTTGGCCATGGGGCACAGCGGCATGCGGTAGTTTGCCTCGATCATGCCCATCTGTGCGAGTGCTTCCTTGACGGGGATGGGGTTGACCTCGCTAAAGAGGGCGTTGATGAGCGGCTGGCCGGCAATTTGGATGTCGCGGGCACGTGCCACGTCACCGTCCAGATAGGCACGGCACATGTCATGCACGAGCTGCGGCTGAACGTCGGCCCACACGCTGATGGTGCCCGAGGCGCCCAGGCTCATGAGCGGCACGGTGAGCGCGTCCTCGCCCGAGTACATGCGGAAGTCGTCGGACAGCAGGTGGGCAATCTTGGCCGCGTAGGCGACGTTGCCCGAGGCTTCCTTGATACCCATGATGTTGGGGTGTGCGGCCAAGCGCTCTACGTTGCGCTCGCTGATGCTGCAGCCGCAGCGGCCGGGGATGTTGTACAGGATGCAGGGGATGTCCAAGGCGTCGGCGACGGTCTTAAAGTGCCGATAGATACCCTCTTCATTGGACTTGTTGTAGTAGGGGGTAATGAGCAGCAGGCCGTCGGCTCCCAGGCCTTGGTAGGTGAGCGACTTGGTGAGCATGGTCTGCGTGGAGTTGGAGCCCGAGCCGGCAATGACGGGGACGCGGCCTGCAACCTGCTTGACCACGGCGGCGACAACGGAGTTGTCCTCGTCATCGGTCATCGTGGCGCTTTCGCCGGTGGTGCCCAGGGTGAGGATGGCGTCGGTGCCGTTTTGCAGGTGGAAATCGATAAGGCGCTCGAGTGCGTCAAAGTCGACACTGCCGTCCTTTTTAAATGGCGTGACGAGGGCGACAATCGAGCCCTCGAGGTTGCGGACATCCATATTCTTCTCCTTCGCTTCTGCGATCTGGATGCGTTTGTTCCATTGGGCGGCGACGGCCAGGCGTTCGTCCTGGGCGCGACGACGGGCGCTTTCGGCGCGCGATTTTGCCAGCAGCTCGCGGCCGCACGGCAGCACGTCGAGCGTGGCAAAGTAGTCGCCCGGGCGCTCGGCGCGACGAATGAGATCTGCCGAGCCGTCGGGGCGCAGCAGGACCTCGGCGGAGCGCAGACGGCCGTTGTAGTTGTAGCCCATGGAGTAGCCGTGCGCGCCGGTATCATGGATCACGAGCACATCACCCATGTCGATCTGCGGCAGCTCGCGGTCGATGGCGAACTTATCGTTGTTCTCGCACAAGTTGCCCGTGATGTCATACGTGTTCGTGACCGGTGCTGCGGTCTTGTCGGAGCCACCCGGCTGGCCCATCACCGTAATGTGGTGGTAGGCGCCATACATGGCAGGGCGGATCAGATCGACGGCGCTTGCGTCCACGCCGATATAGTCCTTGTAAATCTGCTTTTCGTGGATGGCCATAGTGACCAGGCAGCCGTAGGGACCCATCATAAAGCGGCCCATCTCGGTGTAGATCGCCACATCGCTCATGCCGGCGGCGACCAGAATCTCGTCGTAGGCTACGTGTACGCCCTCGCCGATGGCGTTGATGTCGTTAGCCTGCTGCTCGGGCAGGTAGGGGATACCCACACCGCCGGACAGATTGATAAAGGCGACATGTGCGCCTGTCTCGCGCTCCAGGCGCACGGCAAGCTCAAAGAGGATGCGCGCAAGCTTGGGATAGTAGTCGTTGGTGACGGTGTTGCTGGCAAGGAAGGCATGGATGCCAAAATTCTCGGCGCCCTTGGCCTTGAGCATGCGGAAGGCCTCGAAGAGCTGCTCGGTGGTCATACCGTACTTGGAGTCGCCGGGGTTATCCATGATGCCGTTGGAGAGCTGGAATAGGCCGCCCGGGTTAAAACGACAGCTTACCGTCTTGGGGATGGGGCCCGCGACGCGCTCAAAGAACTCGATATGGCTTATGTCGTCAAAGTTGACGATGGCGCCCAGTTTATCTGCAAGGGCAAAATCCGCCGCCGGTGTGTCGTTGGACGAGAACATGATGTCGTGGCCGGTGATACCCAGCGAGCGGGCAATCATGAGCTCGGTATAGCTCGAACAATCGCAGCCGCAGCCGTATTCGTTGAGAATGGAGATGAGCGCCGGGTTGGGATTGGCCTTGACGGCAAAGTATTCCTTAAAGCCTGGGTTCCACGCAAAGGCGTCGCGCACCTCTTGCATGTTGCGGCGGATGCCCGCCTCGTCGTATAGATGAAACGGCGTGGGAAACTGCTCGACGATATGCTCGAGCGTCTCCTTGTCCACAAACGGCTGTTTGGCCGCATATGCCTCGTTGGGGGTCAATGCCATGTCCCGTAAACCTCGCTATCCAGACGGCGCCATCGGCGCATCGAATCCGTATAGCGTGGACCCAATGTCCGGATAGCGCTCCCGCATTGCTGCAGACAGTCCTGCGAGTGTTTCCCGCAGGCCCACCAGGCTGTTCGTGCCCGAAAAACCCAGTTCGGCGGGTTTCGCCTCCCCGCGGGGTCAAAGTCTGCCGACTCGCCCGCGGCTCTTCGTGCCCGCGCCTCTATCAAGTGGTAAAGACCCTACCACGTTGCACTTTACCAAACAAGAGTATTCGTATATAACGTTTAAAAAATGTAGGGATATGCTGGAAATAAGGGTGCGGCAATCTTGCGGCACAATTAGATGGCAACTGGCGCGCACCTATGAAAGGAACCTTTATGACCGAGCTCCAAGAACTCCGCCGCTATCGGCGCGACTTGCACAGGATCCCGGAGCTCGACTTCGATCTTCTGCAGACTATCGCCTATATTGAGGGCGTGTTGGCGCCGCTCGCCTGCGAGGTGACACATCCGTGTCCCAGCTGCGTCTGCGCTTTCTTCGATGCCGGTACGGGCGCCGCGCGTGCTACGGCGATTCGCGCCGACATGGACGCCCTGCCCATTGCGGAGGCGACGGGAGCTGGTTTTGCCTCGACCCATCCCGGCAAAATGCACGCGTGCGGACACGATGGACACATGGCCATGGCACTTGCGGCGGCAACCTTCGTTGATCGCACGATTCGTGAGCAGCCGGGCGCCATTAAACGCAACGTGCTCTTTGTGTTCCAGCCTGCCGAGGAGACGACCGGTGGCGCCAAGACAGTGTGCGAGAGCGGCGTGTTCGAGCGCTATGGGGCAGATCGCATCTTTGGCTTCCATGTATGGCCCGATTTGCCTGCCGGTACGTTGGCGAGCTGCCCCGGTCCGCTGCTGGCGCGCTCAAGCGAGACGCACATTCATATCCATGGCGCGAGCATCCATATCGCCAAGACCTACGGCGTTCCAGTCGAGGAATCGCATGATGCCGCGCTGGCAGCGGCCAAGTTCTTGGTTTCCGAGCGCGAGCTCATGGACGAGTTGGGTGCCGACGAGCCCTGCATTGGTAAGTTCGGCCTGCTGCAGGCCGGTACGGTTTGCAACGCGGTGGCGGGGGAGGCCCATGTCGCGGGCAGCTTGCGCGTGTTTACGGACGGTATGTTCGACCGTGCGCGCGAGGGCGTGCGCCGCGTGTTGGACGAGGCCTGCGCCGCAACAGGCTGTACGTACGATCTCGACTTTGCCGAGGGCTATCCGCCGGTCGACAACGACCCCGAGCTGTTCGCTCATATTGCGCCTGCCTTGCCCGAGTTGCAACTTGTGGACGAGCCGCTGCTAATCGCCGAGGATTTCGCGTTCTATCAGCGCCATCTGCCGGGCGTATTCTTCTTGCTGGGCACGGGCGTGCCGGAGGGTCAAGAAAACCCGAGCGACTCGGATGGCTGTCCCGCCTATGCCACGAGCGCTCTGCATACCGATACCATGCTCTTTGACGAGGAAATCCTGCTCAAAGGCCTCGACGCCTACAAGCGATTGCTTTTGCTTGGTTAATTGGCGAAGAACACCTGCTCTAAAAAAACACGAACATATGTACAATATAATTGAGATGTAAGTCTATAGAAACGTTTAACGTTATTAACGTAAGGCGATACGATAATTGCATCGTAATGAGCGCTATCGGGTCTGTTTTGAGTGGAGACAGGGGATGGCTTGGAATGTCGAAATCGTCGATTATCACAAGTGATGAGACTGCGTCCGATTTGCTGCCGCCGGTGACTCCTGGTGAGCTTCTCAAAGAGGAATTTCTTGTCCCCATGGGCATTTCTCAATATCGCCTTGCTAAGGAGACCGGGATTCCGGCTCAACGCATTGGGCAGATTATCTTGGGGAGGCGTCGTGTGACGGCCGACACCGACCTCCGTCTTTGCCGTTATTTTGGCCTGACGGATGGTTATTGGCTGCGCGCTCAGGTGGCGTTTGACCTTGAGGCCGAGAAAAGGCGCATCGAACCGGAACTGGATAAGATCGTTCCTGTCCAGCAGGCTATCGCATTGTAGGGTTCAAAGATGTTGAGGTTGGAGTGACGATGGGGCGACGCTGACGGACTGCCGTGTATAGTCCGGGTGGATGCGGGTGTGGCTTGTTGCGCTGCCAGCGGACGGTCGAGCAAAGTGCGTTTGCTTGGCGTTTGGATAACTGCATGGGCTGCAAGGAACACGACTTTGCCGCCCCGTCGCTTTCGGATTACTTAAAGCAGTTGCTGCAAGAGAAGGGGCTCGAGCGTTCGCGCGTGGTACGTATGGCCGACCTCAACGAGACCTTTGGCTATCAGATCTTTACCGGTTCGCGCAATCCGAGCCGCAATATGGGGCTGCAGATTGCCTTTGCAATGGCGCTGTCGATGAAGGAGACCAACCGCACCCTGACGGCTGCCGGAGTGAGCGTCCTTAACTGCAAAGACCGTCGCGATGCAATCATTATCTTTTGCATCGACCGTGGCTGTAGCCTCCAAAAGGTCAATGAAGAGCTGACTGCTTCACTCGTCGAGCATTTGGCGTCGCTCGACCGCGATAACAGCTATCGTGTGGAGCGCGTGCTCAAGTTTTCGGATGTCGAGACGACCGAGCTCGTGTACTTTGAGGGCTCTGGTGGCGGGTCTCTCGGCCCCTTTGTTCGCAAACGTATCAACGCATCGGCCCAGATTGGCGGGGTGTATGAGCACCTGTTTGCGGCCCAGCGCGCCGGGCTACGTTATGAGCACTTGCCTCGGATTGTCGATTGTCGCCGCATGGGCGACGAGTTTTGCGTGGTTATGGAATATGTCGAAGGCGAGACACTCGGGGCGTTGGTGGGGCGCTTGGGGGCGACGCCCGATTATGCCCGCGGGCTGTATCCCGTTTTGTGTGAAGCGGTAGGCGAGCTGCATGCTGGTTTTGCAGCCGCGGGGGAGCCGGGGTACTGGTAATCCACTGCGACCTTAAACCCTCGAACATCATCGTATCGGGCGTGAGGTATGCGGCCGATGCTGGCATGACCTTCTCGTCGCTGGTGATTATCGACTTGGGGATCGCGCACGTTTGGCGCGATGGCGCCGATGCCGACACTGTCAAATTTGGCACGCGACCCTATGCGCCGCCCGAGCAGTATGGGTTTGGGCAGACGAGCGTCCGCAGCGATATTGACGCGCTTGGCGCGCTGCTGTTCTTTTGCCTGACGAGAACTGACCCTAAGCCGGGTCCAGAATATGCGCGAGCAATGCGAGGCCCTCGACGTTCCCGCCCCGCTTGCCGATGTTATCTGCATGGCGATAGCGCTCGATCCGGCCAAGCGCTTTGCAAGTGCCGCAGCGCTGGGGCACGCTGTGCGCGCGGCATACGGGCTGTGTTTGCCCGGGGCGAGCTCGATTCGTGTGACGGGGCCTTCAATGGCACAGGTCGCTCTGCAAATGACGATATCTTCCGTACGGCAGCCCCAAGATGTCTCGCCGGCGGCCCCTTGCCGCAAGAGCCTGCTTTCACGGATCCCGGAACCCATTGGGCGTATATGGAACGGCATGATCTATGCGGCAACCTTGCTGCTACTGGTCGGAAGCCATTTTGCCGTATTCCAGCCCACGGGAGCCAACCGCAGTTATCCAATGTGGTTTTTGGCCCTTGAGTTTTTTCTTATGGTCGATGGCATGGTGGTGCTCATCTCGTTTGGCATGCTCGACCGCCGCAGGCTTCGGCGCCGCTTTCCCGTGCTTGATCGTTATCGGGGCCGTGGGTTTGTCACGCTGTGGCTTAAGGCGCTGGGAATTATGTGCGTCATCATGATCGTGATTATTGCCGTCGGCAACGCAACCGGTATAGTCGCCTAATGTAGGGCACCGCTCAAATAAAAAGGGCCCAAACGAGGGTCGCCTGATGTGCAGACGGGGCGAGCGCCCATCCTCATTCGTTTCGTGACGGTCAAACCGCTCAACGCTTCGAATCCCTGTCGATCGTCACCACAGATAACCGTCAATTGTCACCACAGAACACCGTCAATCCTCACCACAGATTACCGTCAATCGTCACCATGCAGCTGGTAAAATACCTAATATGGGTAAGGAAGGTGGCACTATGGATAGGTATGTAGATAGATGCATCGATAAGGCAATTGGCCGTAATATCAATATCTTCGGTGCGGTTCTCATTCAGGGTCCCAAGTGGTGCGGAAAAACCACTTCGGCTAGCCGTTTTGCTAAATCGTCCTTGTCTCTTTCTGATCCTGCTGGAAATTTTTCCGCTCTCCAGCTGGCCCGGATCGATCCTGCGCAAGCATTAGCGGGACCGTCTCCCAGGCTCATTGATGAATGGCAGGAAGAGCCGAAACTGTGGGATGCTGTGCGTTTCGAGTGCGACGCAAGGAAGGGAGAATCCGGTCAGTTTATTCTTACGGGTTCGGCAACGCCTCGGGATTCGATGCAGCCGATGCATAGCGGCGTTGGGCGAATAGCCAGGTTGCGAATGGACACCATGACGATGTTCGAGCTTGGCGTTTCTTCTGGCGCGGTTTCGATCGGAACGCTGCTTTCCGGTTACCCTGCCAAGCAGGCTGTCGGGTCAATCTCCGGCATCGCCGGAATCGCCGATTTGCTGTGTCGTGGCGGTTGGCCTCAGGCGATGGGGAAAACGACTGACGATGCCATGCAGATAGCCGCTGCCTATGTTGATGGCGTATGCGAATCGGATGTTTCTAGAACTGATGGCGTTAAGCGCGACCCGGTCAAGGTCAGGTCTCTTTTGGCATCGCTAGCGCGGAATGAGTCGACGCTTGCTGGCTCAAAGTCTATTGACAAAGATATCGGTACCGGCGTTTCGAAGAACTCGGTCTCCAGATACATGGACGCCCTGAGACGAATCAATATCATCGACGATATCCCCGCTTGGCATCCAGCGCTCAGGTCTCCGGTGAAGCTGCGGCAGGGGGCGAAGAGGCATCTCGCCGATCCTTCGCTTGCCGTTGCGCTGCTCGGAGCAAATCCGGAGTCGCTGGCATCTGACCCGAAGACACTGGGGTTGCTCTTCGAATCCCTCGTCTTGCACGACCTCAAGGTCTACGCCTCCGCAAATGACTCGCTGTTGTCCCATTATCACGACGCCGACGATCTTGAAGTCGATGCCGTTATACACAGGCGCGATGGAACATGGATTGCCGTGGAAGTAAAGCTCGGAAGCCCTCAAATCCCCGAGGCATCTGCAAATCTGCTTCGGCTGGAGCGAAAGCTGGTCGAGCGTGGTGAGAAGCCGCCCGTGGCCAAACTTATCGTCATCGGGTTTGGCATGCCGGTTCATACAACGCCCGAGGGCATCATCGTTGCTCCCGTTGACACACTCGCGCCATAACGTTGTGGTGGGATCACCTTGCCTTCGAAAGGGGGGTCAGTCTCAAGCGACTTTTCCAACACTCACTTATGCCTGTATGCCAATTCTGGTCTAGCAAGGTCAAAGAAAAGGGACCCCGTTTGGGGCCCCTTTGCAGTTGCACTTAAATACGGTTCATTTGATTGGCGACCTTGTTGTACCAGTCCTGCCACGTGGGCGGGCAGTACTTCTTGGCGGCTGCCGGGGTAAGCGTGGAGCCATAGTTGGCACCCAGGTAGGCAACGTGGGCGGAGACGGCCTCGCTCCAGCTGCCAAAGCTACGCCAACCACCGCCGCGGGCACTCCAGCCCCAGGCGTTATAGGAGCCGGCGCAATAGAGGCCCTTGCTGCTCTCGATGCAGGCGATGGCGGGGGACCAACGGGGATCGACGCCGGTATTCCAGGCGGCGACGGCAAAGTTATAGCCCTGACCTGCCATGGGGGAACCGGCGAGGTAGTTGTCGATGCGGCTCGTCCACTCGTTAATGAACGAGTCGTAATCGGAATTGCCGGTATTGGAGTTGCTCGGCGTAGTGTCGATGGTGGTGTTGGCGTTATTTGCTTGGCTATTGGAGTTATTGCCACTCACGCCGGTACCCGAGAGCTTCTCGGCGGCAGCGGCTTTGTCGGCCTCGAGCTTAGCCAGTTCGGCGGCATTTTCCTGCTCGGCCTTCGCTTGCGCCTCGTTGCGGAGCTGCTGTGCCTGCGCCAGCGCGTCCTCGGCATTCTTTTGTTCGCCCTCGAGCTGAGACTTGGCCTGCTCGAGGGCGGTTTTGTTCTGCTCGAGCTCGGTCTGCATCTTGTTAAGCTCTTCGATCTCGTCGACGCTTGAGCTCGTAATCTGGTTGGTGTATTTGCAGGTGGTGATAAAGTCACCCAAGCTCTGCGTGTTCACCAGGAAGCTCACGATGGGGCTGGTGCCCTTCTGGTACTTATACAGATCGCGCATGGCGGAGCTTGCCTTGGCCTGCTGCTCGGGCAGCTCGGCCTCAATCTTATCAATGTTCGCCTCATTGGAGTCGATCTGCTTTTGCAGATCCTCGAGCTTGGTTCGGGCGTCGTTGTAGGCGCTCGTGGCGTCCTCGATTTTTTTCTGGGCGGCGGAAAGCTGATCCTGCGTTGCCTGCGAGGCGGCATAGGCCGCGACGGGGGAGAGCATCGGCGTGGCCGTCAGCGCGACGGCGAGCGCGGCGCTCGTGATGATACGAACCGGCTTCGACGCGATGAGCGCTGCGGTGCGATGGTTCGAATGCTGCATCCAGTCCCTCTGCAATCAATCGTAGGTTATTGGTCGAGGTGTATTCTACTACTGCTTTCGACCTCAACTTGAACCTTAAAGGTTCTAAAGGGTCAAGTTGAACTTGAGGCTTTGGCCTTGACCTGCGGGAACAGTGAATTGTTGAGAAACCATAGAGTTCAACTTTAACGTTACGGCACCCTGTTGCAACGGGATTCTTAGCTGTAAAAGCCACCTTAACGTGGGGTTTTTGCAACTATAGGGTTCCCTCGCGGTGAGCCTGCTCCACCTCTTGGAGCGCCTCAGCCGGCGTAAACGAACAGGTACCGTCGCCGAGCCTGACCACCTGGACGTCGTCGCCGGTATGGGCTTCTCCGCCTTGTAGCACCACGCCGAAAATGCCCTCGTGGGGAAAGATGCAGTCGCCGGCGAGATAGTAGATGGCACAGCGGGTGTGGCAGACCTTGCCGATCTGGCTGATTTCGACGAGTACTTCGTTGCCAATCTTGAGCTGCGTTCCCAGAGGGAGCGAGAGCAGGTTGATGCCCTGGGTTGTGAAGTTCTCGCCAAAGTCGCCCTCGTGCACATCGAGCCCGCGCGCCTGCGCCGTCTGGATAGACTCTGCAGCTAAAAAGGAAACCTGGCGGTGCCAATGCCCGGCGTGCGCATCGGAGGCGAGGCCAAACTGCTCGATGACGGTGTCGTGCCCGTCGGCGACGGGTGACTTACGCGTGCCTTTGTGCTCTGACGTGTTGATTGAGACGATGCGGGCAGGCCCGTTGTAAGCATCGTTTGCGGTGCGTAGGGGAGCTGACGCATGGGCACGATCCGCAAGTTCGCGCTTTGCGGCGTCAATGATGGGGTTGTTGATCGGATGAGCCTGGGGCACGGTGCACCTTTCGACGGGGCGGGCAACATGTCGAATCCTACAACAACGGTGGGTTCATTGCCCGTTGTCGTACACCGGTGATTGCCGCCTTCGTGCTGGATAATTACGCCGATTGCCATAGATACGGTGGAGCTTTGGGCGCCGCCGGCTCGGCACGCTAGAATAAATCAGTTGCACAAAGACCGCCCGTCGTGTGGGCAGTTCATGATAGGAAGTTTCCATGGCATTGCAGTTTACAGAGCGCGAGTTTATTCCCGTGCTGCTCGGCGGCGACATCAACGCGTATTCGGTGGCACGCGCCTTCTACGAGGAGTATCAGGTCAAGAGCCTGGTCTTTGGCAAGTATCAGACGGGCCCTGCGTATCGCAGCCAGATTATCGACTACACGCCTAACGTGGATATCGACACCATGCCCGTGATGCTTAAGACCGTCAACAGTATCGCTCGGGCACATGCCGACAAGACGATTGTCCTGATGGGCTGCGGCGATAACTATGTTGCCCTGGTGGCTCAGGCCAAGGATGCCAACGAGCTGGCGGATAACATCGTTGCGCCTTACGCGCCCTATAGCATGCTTGAGCAGTGCCAGAAGAAGGAGATCTTCTACGAGCTGTGCGAGAAGCACGGTGTGCCCTATCCGCATACGTTTACCTTTACTGCGCAGATGCTCACCACGCAGGGAGAGGCGCCTGCCGAGGTGCTCGACCAGATTGACTTCCCCTACCCGATGATCCTGAAGCCTTCCGACGGCATCATGTGGTGGCAGCATGAGTTCGAGGGTCAGAAGAAGGCTTATGAGATTGCCGACCGCGCCGAGCTGGAGCAGGTTATCCGCGATTCCTATGCCAGTGGCTACACCGATGACCTGATTTTGCAGGATCGCGTGCCCGGCAATGACGAGTACATGCGTGTGCTCACCAGCTATTCTGACCGCAACGGCAAGGTTCGCATGATGTGCCTGGGTCACGTGCTGCTCGAGGAGCATCAGCCCCATGGCGTCGGTAATCACGCCTGCATCATCACCGAGCCCAATGATGAGCTTATGGGTGGCGTGCGCAAGCTGCTCGAGGACCTTCACTTTGTGGGCTATTCCAACTTTGACGTCAAGTATGACGAGCGCGATGGCTCGTTTAAGTTCTTTGACTTCAACACCCGTCAGGGCCGCAGCAACTACTACGTAACCAACAGCGGCTTTAACGTTGCCAAGTATGTGGTGGACGAGTATGTGCTCAACCGCCCGTTTGAGCCGGAGTTTGTGACGGCGCAGGACGAGGCACTGTGGATGGTCGTTCCCATGGGCGTCGTCGACAAATACGTCAAGGCTCCCGAGCTGCGCGCGAAGGTGCATCGTCTTGCCAAGGAGGGCAAGGGCGCCGATCCCTCGTTTATGAAGGGAGACTTTGTCTTTAACCGCTGGTTGCGCATGTGGCATACCAAGCTGCGTCACTATAAGCTGTTCAAGACGTATTACAAGTAGACGAGCGTGGCGCCCGTCCGGTATGTATCGGGCGGGCGCGGGTATGATACGCGCAATTGCGTGGGCGTCACCAAGGAGGCGGCGATGGAAAAGCTGGGAGTTATCGGCGGCATGGGCGCCGAGGCCACGTCGTATTACTACGACCAGGTGGTACGTCATACGGCGGCTACGTGCGACCAGGAGCATATCGACATGGTGGTGCTTTCCAAGTCGACCATGCCCGACCGCACGCTCGCCATCAAGACCGGTGAACATGCCGAGCTGCTGGCGACCATGAAGGAGTGCGCTCAAGCGCTTGAGTCGCTGGGCTGCGCGCACATAGCGATTCCCTGCAACACGTCACACTACTTCTACGACCAGATCCAGTCGTTTACGAAGGTGCCGATTATCCACATGCCGCGCGAGTCGGTGCGCTATGCTCTGGCCGGCGCGGTGATGGGGGAGTGCGAGTTCGATCCCAACCTGAGTATGCCGGCCGAGCCGGTGCACAAGATCGGCATCATGGGCACCGATGGTACCGTGGGCGCAGGCGTCTATGGGCGCGAATGTAAGGCTGCGGGTGTTGATGTTGTCTATCCCAGCGAAAAGCGTCAGGCCGACGTGATGTCGCTCATCTACGATGATGTGAAGGCCGGACGTGAGCCCGATATGGATAAGTTCGACCGCGTGATGTGGGAATTCGCCCGTAGCGGCTGCGACCGCGTCATCCTGGCTTGCACGGAGCTCTCGGTGTTGCAGAAGTATCGCGAGATGCCCGAGATCACCCTCGATGCGATGGATGTCCTGGTACGCGAGTCCATCATTCGCAGCGGCGTCCCCTACCGCCTCTAGTTTCCGACCTGCCAAAAAGGGACAGGTTTATTTTGGTAGGTTTTATCTGGGAAAACAGTAAGGTCTCGGCTCGTTTGGTGCGAGCCGAGACCTTTTGCATTTGCCGGTTGCTGCCAGCGATTGCTAGAACAGGAAGCCGATGGCGACAAGAGCGATGCTGACGATAAGTACGGCGATATCCAGGCCTTTGATGGGGTAGCGCTTATACGAACTCGCACGTGTGCGCAGGTAGAAGCCGCGCTGCTCGGCGGCAAGCGCGGTGGCATCGGTCTTGCCCACGCTCGAAATAAGCAGTGGCACGCACAGCGGCAGCATGAGCTTGAGTTTCTTGACGGGATTCTTAGTGTCGTATTCGACGCCGCGTGCAGTCTGCGCCTCTATGATGGCGTTCATTTCCTGGCCAAATACCGGCACAAAGCGCAGCGCCGTGGTAAAGGTGAAGGCATAGCGATATGGCACGTGCAGCACCTCGACGCAGGCGTTGGCAAGGTCGTTGAGCTTGGTCACCATAAGCATGAGGATGAGTGGCAGCGCCACGCCCAACAGGCGTAGGCAGGCCTTCGATCCAGTAATGAGACCCGTGTCGGTGATAAAGCCCCACACTATGTTGCCGTCGCGCATGAAGGCCAGCTGAAGCACCAGCATGATAAGCGCGAGCGGAATCAGCAGCTTGAGTAGCGAGAACAGGCGGTCGATGACGCCGGCGTAAGCGCCCAGTGCAAGGGTGAGTGCCAAAAAGCCCAACAGCGTCACGTAGGTATCGGACAGGAAGATGCCGATGATGATGGCGGCGGCAAGGCCCAGTTTGACGACCGGGTTCAAGCGGTGCAGCAGTGTATCGCCCGGCATATAGTCGATGACGTTAACCACGGTGGACCATCTCCTCGGTAATGCGAACGATATCGGTGACCTCGCTCACCTGTGCAAAGGCGGGAGAGACGGAGGATGCCAGACGACGAGAAAGCTCTATGACCTGGGGTGGCTCAACGTAGGCTCGCTGCATGAGCTCGATGTTCGAGAACAGCTCGTGCGTGCGGCCGCGCTCGAGGATGCGGCCGTCGGCCATCACCACGATGCGCTCAGCAAAGTCGGATACGACTTCCATGTCGTGGCAGACCATGATGACGGCGCAGCCGCGTTCGGCCATGGTGCGCACGGTTTCCATGACGGTCATGCACTCACGGTAGTCAAGGCCGCTCGTGGGCTCGTCGAGTACCACGATTTTGGGCTCTACGACCACGACGGAGGCGAGTGCCACCATCTGGCGCTGACCGCGCGAGAGCGAGAAGGGCGCCTCGTCGGCCGGCAAGCCAAAGCGGTCGATGACGAGCTGGGCGCGACGCAGCGCCTCGGCACGGTCGATGCTGGCAAGCTCCAGGCCAAAGGCGACCTCGTCGAGCACGGTGTCCTTGCAGATCTGGCGGTCGGGGTTTTGGAAGAGGGTTGCGACTTCGCGGGCGATGCGGCTCGTGGGAACGGCTGCGGTATCCAGTCCCGTGACGCGCACGCTGCCCGAGGCGGGCTTAAGCAGGCCCGTGAGCAGCTTGGTGAGCGTGGTCTTGCCGGCGCCGTTTTGGCCGACGATGCCCACGAGCTCGCCGGGATAGAGGGTCAGGTTGAGGTCGTGGACGGCGGCGCCGCCATTGGGATAGGCAAACTCAACATGGTCGAAGGTGAGCACGGGCTCGGCGTCCTTGGCGTGCGGGCGCAACGACGGTGCGTGCGGTGAGCCGGCGGGTGCCTGAATGTCGTTGCTTACGTGTGCGGGGTCGACGATGCCCGAAATCAGGCGCTCGGCCTCATCGACATCCAAGCAAGGGGTGCCGCTTACCAGGCCATCGGCCTCGAGGCTATTGAAGATACGCGTGACGCGAGGACAGTCGACGCCGATGGCACGGAGCTCGTCGGTATGCGCGAAGACCTCGTGTGGTTCGCCCTGCAGCGCGATTTCGCCATGGTTGAGCACGAGCACGCGGTTGCAGTACTCCGAGAGCAGGGCGACCTTTTGCTCAACGACGACGATGGTGATGCCGAGCGCACGGTTTGCCTCGCGCAGGGTCTCGAAGACCAGCGTGGAGCTGGCGGGGTCGAGCGCCGCGGTGGGTTCGTCGAGCACGAGCACGCGCGGACGCATGGCGAGGATGGCGGCGATGGCAACCTTTTGCTTTTGGCCGCCCGAAAGCGTGGCGATCTCGCGGTCGCGCAGGTCGCTGATGCCGACGGTCTCGAGCGTCTCGCTCACACGTTGCTCGATCTGGTCGTGAGGAACGCCAAAGTTCTCCAGGCCAAAAAGCATCTCGTCCTCGACGACCGAGGCAACCATTTGCGTGTCGATGTCCTGCAACACGCTGCCGACGATCTGCGACACATCGGTGAGCGAAACTTCACAGGTGTCGTTGCCGTCAACCATGACGGACCCAAAGAACGTGCCGGTGTAGTGGTGGGGCACGGCACCCGACAGGCAGGCGGCAAGCGTGGACTTGCCGGCGCCCGAGGGCCCGATGATGCCGATGAAATCTCCCTTGTTCACGCTGAGCGAGATGTGGCTGAGCGCCTGCTCGGTCTGTGTGCCATAGGAGAACGAGACATCGTCGACGTTGATGATCGTTTCCATGGATACCTTTCATAGTCATTGGGGACGTTCTTACATGACTAGTCGTTTAAGAACGTCCCCAAGAGCTAGTTGTTTGGGACAGTCTTTGATGGTGGGGCCGCTTTGGTGCGGTCCGTTCATCATATCAGGCTACTTGCCGAGTACCTTGCACAGCGGGAAGAAGAGGGCCTGGACCACGACGGCGTTAAAGACGGCGGTGCCGAGCACGATGGGCGCCTTGGCAAGTGCCGTAGGCAGCGCGGCACCCATGATGATGGTGCCCAGGGCTGCGAAGAGAGCGCCCGAAACCAGGGTGGTGAGCAGCCCGGCGATAAAGGGGTTAATCTTGTCGCCGCCGATGTTGGACTTGACGAGGGCGACCATGGTCAGTGCGCCGGCAAGCTCGGTGACAAAGTTGAGACCGGGGATGGACGTAGTGATCTGTATGACAGCGGCTGACAGGATGCCAAAGATAGCAGCCTGGGCAAAGCTCGCCTGCGTAAGCGCGATAGCCAAGGCGTAGGCGGCGATGATGAACTGAGGTTTAATGCCCGTTACCGCCAGAGCGTTGCCGACGGTCATGTTGAGGATAAAGCCGGCGGCAAGCAGGATAGCGAGCAGGACGAGCGAGCTGACATTTACCAGTCCCTTGGAGGCGGGGGTGGCAGTGACGGTGCGCGCCTGGGCGTTCTGGGTAGCCATGATGTTCTCCTTATTCTCCTTAAGGTGAGATTTGAGATAAGAGTGCTCTGAACCCCCACGAAAGGGGTTAAATCGAAAAGGGGATCAATTTTGAATAATGGAGCACGGAGACGGCTTTACGAGGTGCCCCAGGTTGGCGCGAAAGAGAAACGAAGCGTACTTGGGTATGCGAGCGACGAATGAACGCCAAGATGGGGTGGCTCGTAAAGCCGAGCAGGTTAGTTGAGCTTAAGGGCCTTCTGGATGGGCAAGTAGAGGGCGCCGACCAGGATGGCGTTAAAGACGGCGGTCATGGCGACGACGGGCAGCATGGCAGCGGCGAGCTCGCCCACCACGCCGAGCATGGACATCTTGATGACCATGAAGATGACGCCCGAGACAAAGGTGGTCAGGAAGGTTGCGACGATAGCGATGGCGGGCTTGACCTGACCGTTCTTGCCGGCGGCGTTGACGATGCCGGCCATGAGCATGGCGGCGATACCCTCGGCGGCAAAATCGACAAACGGCGAGGTGGTGGTGATCTGGATTACAGCGGCTGAGATGAGGCCGATGATGAGCGCCTGGCCGATGTTGGGGCGAACGACCAGGATGGTGAGGCAGAAGGCCGAGATGATGAACTCGGGGCTGATCATGCCCCCCGAGATGCCGGAGATGGCCTTGCCGACGGTGAAGTTGAGGATGAAGCCGGCAGCGAGCAGAATGGCGAGCAGGACGAGGGCGCGGACATCGAGTTTGCCGCGGTCGGCGGTTTGGACGGTGCGGGGCTGGGCGGCGGTGGTGTTCTGAGACATGTTGAAAAACCTTTCGGAGGGGAAGTGCAAGAGAAGAAAGCGGAGGCGCGTGATGCGAATGCGATCGGGCTCGAGATAGAAAAAGGCCCCCGGTCGAAACCGGAGGCCTTCCAATCACCTAGAGTGCAAAAACAGGCGTGAGGGACTCACTGTCGACCGATCGTATTCGCATCACGCCACCACCAGTTGTTGAGGGACTTCATCGTCTTCTTCATGTTGGTGGCTCCTTTCGTGATGCCGTGGCGCGGTCACACCTCGTTGCTGTTGCGCTGCACTATAGCATAGCGAAGTGTGTGCGGGGAAATCTTTTTTGAAAAGATTTCAGGCGGGTTTCCCACCGGTCGAATGGGCGAGCTGAGCGGGCGGGGCGACCTGCGCCATCCCGCCCGCGCCTTAGGGCTTCAGGGCCTTAGGCCTTCTTGCGACGATAGAGCACGAAGCCGCAGACGCCGATGATGACGGCGCCAACACCCATGGCGGCCATGTTGTTGCCCTTGGACTTCTCCTCGGCGACTTGATGAATATCATACCAATGTGGAATTACTTCTTCCGGCGGTGGATCACGTTAATCACATAGCCGACGAGCATGGCCAGAACAATGACGATAAAGCCGAGCAGGGGGTTGTCATTCATGGGGTTCTCCTATTTTCCGAGTGGGGAGAATTCGTCGACGATGAGGTCGAGGCATTGCGGAAGTGCGCGGGCACCAAAGACGCCCGAGTTGCTGGAGATGATCTCGCCATCGAACTGCATGCCCAGCGACGGCGTACAGGTGATCTTAGCTTCTTTGGTCTGGATGATCTTGAACTGTGGACGGCCGAGCACCTTGCCGGCGGGGTCGAGCGCGGCGGTGATCACGGTGGGCAGGAGCTGGACGGTTTTTACGGGCTCGATGACCGCGATGTCGACCATGCCGTCGTTCATGCGGCAATCGGGGAACAGGTTGATGTCATTTTGAATGACCGAGGTGTTGCCGGCCATGCAGCAGATGCCATCGAGCTCCTCGACAATGCCGTCGTGCTCAATCGTAAAGTGCGCCACCGTGGGGTTGGGTGTGGCGAGCGCCGACAGGAAATAGGCGATCTCGCCGATGTCGTTTTTGGTGGGGGCGGCCTTCATCATGATCTCGGCATCGTAGCCCGATCCGGCGATGATAATAAAGCCGTGGCGCTTTTCGTTGCCATTTTCGTCGAGCCAAAAGAGCCCGCCCATGTCCGCCTTGACGGTACGGCCGATGCGGCAGGCCTTGGCGAGCGCCGCGGCCTCGGGGGCATTGCCAATGTTGTTGAAGAACAGGCAGGCCGTGCCGGAGGGGAAGACAAGCGTGGGGACGCCGCATCCACGCATTTGGTCGAGCACATTGGAGACGGTGCCGTCGCCGCCCGAAATCACCACACGATCAAACTTGCGCACGTCTGCCACGGCGTCCTTGGGCTCCATACCATCGCCGATAAAACGCATCACGACCTCGTCGCCGCCCTGCGCGAGGGCGTGCGTGAACGCGTAGATCTCATCTGAGCTGGGGCCCGATGCCGGGTTGTGGATGATAAGGCAGCGCATACTTACGTTCCCGTTCTGTGACTAACCGAGTATAGTTGTAGGGCAATGCCGTTATCCTACCCGTGTTTTTCGGGCCTAACCTTATTCGATGGGTTGATATGTACATTTCCACACATCAGGCTCTGCTCGACTTTTGCCAGCGCGCCCGTGAGTTTGACGCAATTGCCGTCGATACCGAGTTTTTGCGCGAGCGCACATTCCATCCGCGCCTGTGCCTGGTTCAGATTGCCACCCCTGCCGAGAGCGTCGCGGTCGATCCCCTGGTGATCGACGACCTATCGCCGCTGGCCGAGCTTATGGCGGACGAGAGCGTGACTAAGGTCTTCCACGCCTGCTCACAGGATATGGAGGTCATGCTCCACACCGTGGGCGCGCTGCCGCGGCCGATTTTTGACACGCAGGTCGCCGCCGCCTTTTTGGGCGAGCGCCAGCAGATTTCCTACGGCGCGCTCGTGCAGACATTTTGCGGCGTTTCGTTGCCTAAGACCGAGTCGCTGACCGACTGGTCGCGCCGCCCGCTGACCGATAAGCAGATCGAGTACGCAATCGACGATGTCAAGTATCTGATCGTTGCCTATACCGAGATGATGAGCCGCCTGCGCGAGCTGGGCCGTGTGGATTGGGTGCTCGACGAGTTGCGTCCTCTGGCCGACGAGTCGCACTACCGTGCCGATCGTCACGAGGCATTCCGTAAGGTCAAGCGCATCAACTCCTGCAGCCGCCATCAACTGGGCATTGCTCGCGAGCTTGCCGCTTGGCGCGAGGATCGCGCCGAGCGCCGCAACATCCCGCGCAAGTGGGTCATGTCCGACGATACGCTGCTGGCGCTCGTCAAGCGCAATCCCGTGCGCGTTGAGGAGTTCCGCAGCATCCGCGGTACCGACCAGCTGGGAGAGCGCGACGTGGACGGCGCGTTGATGGCCATCAAGCGCGGTGCGAGCTGT
Organism: Collinsella sp. BIOML-A6; assembly: GCF_009875845.1. Lineage (NCBI taxonomy): Bacteria > Bacillati > Actinomycetota > Coriobacteriia > Coriobacteriales > Coriobacteriaceae > Collinsella > Collinsella sp. BIOML-A6. Next base: position 26,474 of record NZ_WWSL01000001.1, on the reverse strand, counting down.
CCGCACGATCGCCTGCCGCTCTTGGTGCGCGGACATCACCAGATTTCGCCGGAGCTGGAGAGCGTGACCGACCTTATGTATGCGCTCATTCGCCTGGTTGCCGAGCGCTCGGGTGTGGCGACCTCGGTCATTGCCTCGCGCGATGACCTGGCCGACTATATTGAGCACCCCGAGCAGAGCCCCCTGCGCGAAGGCTGGCGCTTTGAGCTCGTGGGCTCGCGCCTGGACGATTTGCTCTCGGGCAATATGGGGTTGACGGTGAAGGACGGCAAAATCGAGCTTTTGTAGTCATATAGTTACGCGGTTTTACCAAACCGCGTAACAGCTCGACGCTGCAAACGGCCGAGAGCGGCAATCTGACGTTCAATCGTCGCTCGCGTACCAAAGTACGCGTCGCTTCTCTTTCACGTCACCTTGCTCGCTCTCGGCCGTTTTCGCTGACATTGCCAAAACATTGATGTTGATTTGCTGGTCAGTCGAATGGGTAAAATGCCTCCAACGTGTAACTCGATTCGGAGGAATTCGCATGCCTTATTACTATGGATACGGCTTTGGCATCGACCCGCTGTACCTGCTGGTTGTTCTTGTCTGCACGGTGCTTGGCCTTGCCGCACAGAACTATATCAGCTCGACGTACAAAACCTGGTCCAAGGTTCGCTCGGACGGCGACACGGGCGCCACGGTCGCTCGCCGCATGCTCGACGCAAACGGCTGTAACGCCGTGGGTATCAAGGGTGTCGCTGGCGAGCTCACCGACCATTACAACCCGCAGGACAACAACCTATATCTGTCAGACGCCAACCGTTCTGGCGGCTCGGTCGCAAGCGTCGCCGTCGCCTGTCACGAGGCGGGCCATGCCGCTCAGCGTCAACGCGGCTATGCCATGATGAAGGTACGCACCGCTTTGGTCCCCGTCGTCAACTTTACCCAGAACACCTGGACGATCGTGCTGCTCATGGGCCTGTTCATGAACATCGCGGGGCTCACGACCCTCGCGCTGGTCTTCTTCTCGTTTAGCGTGTTGTTCCAACTGGTTACGTTGCCGGTCGAGATTGATGCCAGTCGGCGCGCCGTGGCGTATATTGAGCAGTCGGGTATGAGCTCCAAGCAGGTCAACGGTGCCAAGAAGGTACTGACGGCCGCCGCGCTCACCTATGTGGCTGCGGCGCTCACCTCGATTATTCAGCTGCTCTATCTTATGGCTCGCTACAACAGAAGCTCCAACCGATAACAAATTGGGTCGCTGGGCGCCGCGGTGATTTGTGTCCCCGCGGCGCTGTACTATGTGTTGGACTTGAATTTGCGCAGGGCCGAAGCCTCTGTGCACGATGACGAAAGGAGGCTGCGTGGCTGGCTGGAATCTAACCGGCAATGCCGTTTCCGCCGAGTTCGACGGTTCGGATGATCAGGAGCGCAAGGAGCTCAGCGTGAGCCAGGCGGTGGAGATCGCCGCCGGCGCGCTCGATGCCATTCCGCAGCTGAGCGTTTTGGGCGAGGTCACGGGTTTCCGTGGTCCCAACGCCCGAAGCGGCCACTGCTACTTTCAGATCAAGGACGACTCGGCGGCCGTCGACTGCATCATCTGGAAGGGCGCCTACCTTAAGCGCACCTTCGATCTGCGCGACGGCATGCAGGTGAGCTTTAAGGGCAGCTTCAATCTCTACAAGCCTACGGGTCGCATGAGCTTTGTCGCCCGCTCGTTCTCGCTGGCGGGGGAGGGCCTGCTGCGTCAGCAGGTGGCTCAGTTGGCCGAAAAGCTGCGTCGCGAGGGCCTGATGGACGAGGCACGCAAACGTCACATTCCGGTGTTTTGCTCGCGTGTGGCGGTCGTCACCTCGCTTTCGGGCGCCGTGATCGACGACGTCAAGCGTACGCTGCGCCGACGCAACCCGCTCGTTGAGCTTGTCTGCGTGGGCGCCAAGGTTCAAGGCGAGGGTGCGCCCGCCGAGCTTATCGAGGGTTTGCGCCGCGCCGCCGCCATCACACCGTCGCCGGACTGCATCTTGCTGGTGCGTGGCGGTGGCTCCTTCGAGGATCTTATGACTTTCAATGACGAAGACCTCGCCCGTGCGGTGGCGGCCTGTCCCGTGCCCGTGGTGACGGGTATCGGACATGAGCCCGATACCTCGATCTGCGACATGGTGAGCGACCGTCGCGCCTCCACGCCAACGGCAGCGGCAGAATCGGTGGCGCCGGCTATGACGGAGTTGGCCGACGTGCTCGAGACGCGCCATCAGCGTCTGGGCGCCGCGATGGCATCGATGATCGGGTCGAATCAGGTTGATCTGGAGATGCTCGACCAGCGCGGTCGTCGTGCCTGGGACGCCTATACGGCTCGTCTGGGCGACGCGCTCGATGCAGCCGCGTGCCGCCCGTGCCTCAACGACCCCACGTTTATGGTCGAGCGTCGCGAGTCTGAGCTCGCCTTGACGGCCGATCGCCTGTCTGGCGCCATAACGCGCTCGGTCGGGGCCTTCCACTCCAACTTTGAGCGCCTGCCCGAGCGCTTGATCGCAAGCACCTCGGGACTCGACGGCAAGCGCCATGCGCTCACGCTTGCGAGTTCCCGTCTGGAGCACCAGGGACGCACGATGCTCAGCAAGCCAGCATCCGATCTGGGCCGTGCGGCGGCTTCGCTCGATGCCCTGTCGCCGCTCAAGGTGCTTGCCCGCGGTTACTCCATCGCCTATAGCGATGACGGCGTGGCTACGAGCGCCAAGACCTTTAAGCCCGGCGACGCCATTCGCGTGCGCATGGCAGACGGCAACGTGGCAGCAACGGTCAATACGGTCGAATAGACCGCGTTTCATAGCGATAAACCTTTAGGAAAGGAAACAGATATGGCAGAGAAGACCCCGGTCGAGCAGCTTACGTACAAGCAGGCTTCGCAGGAGTTGGAGCTCATCATCCGCAGTCTGGAATCGGGCGACATGGAGCTCGAGGAGTCGCTCGAGAGCTATACCCGCGGCGTCGAGCTCCTCAAGAGCCTGCGTACTCGCTTGTCCGATGCCGAGCAGAAGGTCTCGGTGCTCCTGAAGGACGTCGACGGCAACGATGTGCTCGCTGACGGCGAAGCCGCCAACACCGACGACAACCTTTCGTTCTAACCACCTCGCAGCCTACTTTGGGGTAGTCTTTTTGGGACGGGGCTTTTTTGACTACCCTTGCGCGATGGCTCGCCGAGTGTTTGCGCTTGCAAAAAAGTAGTCAAAAAAGCCCCGTCCCAAAAAGACTACCTTGGTCTGTGAGAAAGGAACCAGCCATGTGCGATTGCATTTTCTGCAAAATTGCCAACCACGAGATTCCCTCGACCGTTGTCTATGAGGACGACCAGGTCATCGCGTTCGACGACCTCAACCCCCAGGCGCCGGTCCACACGCTCGTGATCCCCAAGAAACACTACAGCGACATTGCCGACAACGTACCCGCCGAGACCATGGGCGCCATGGCTCACGCCGTCCAGGAGGTCGCCAAGGCCAAGGGTCTGGAGGACGGTTTCCGCGTCATCTCCAACAAGGGCGTCAACGCCGGCCAGACCGTCATGCACTTCCACATGCACGTCCTCGGCGGCAAGAACCTGGGCGAGAACCTCATCTGAGGGCGCGTAGCCCGTCGACTTGGCTGCCTTTGGAGTAATCTATGCAGCTTTCTCAACTCGAATACCTTGAAGCGGTAGCGAACAATGGCGGCGTGCGCAAAGCAGCTCGCGCCGTTCATGTGAGTCCGCAGGCCGTTTCGTCGGCAATCAAAAAGTTGGAATCTGAGTATCAGATTGTTTTGCTCGACCGATCGGCGGGGGAGGCTGTTTTGTCTCCGGCGGGCAGAGAATTTGCGCGTCGTGCACGTGTGATCTTGGCACAAGTCGACGATCTCAAAAAGTATGCTCAATCGAGGGATGACGGCGTCTCGCCCGACGGCCACTTTCGTCTTTACGCCCCCTGTCTTCACGGACGGGGGCGCCTTTTTTCCGAAAACTGGTACGACTCGTTTGAAAGCTCGCACCCTCAGATTCATCTTGATGTGTGGCATCAGCCAACGGCAACATGCTTTGAATCACTTATACTTGGAATTTCGGACGCGGCCATCTCATTTGAGGAACCACGGGACAGTGTCCTTTCTTCGAAATACTTGGGTGAAAAGGAGCTCAAGGTTCTTTCATGCCCTGCGGGTCATCAATCTGTTGACGCTATGACCATACGTGAGTTACTGGGCGGCAGGCTCGCTGTTCCCATTAATTTGTCACCCTGTCTCAATGCAATCAATCAATGTCCCGAAGCCCAGCTCGTCAATTTTCGCTTCCGTGATGTCGAATACGGAAACAGGGCTCAGACTGAGTTTCTTCAAGCCGGGGGACTCATATTGAGTTTGTCTGGGTCCTCTCTCGCATCGGATGGGTCAGAAGTGAGTGAGTGCTCCATTGAAGGTTCGCGTGATGTAACCTTGCCTATCTACTTTTGCTATCGACAAAATGTCTGGACCGATCGACACCAGACGGTATTTCTGCACCTCTTGCGTCATCTTGCTTCGTGAGATTAATTGGCTTCGAGACGTCAAGTGATTATTGACGCCTTGTAACACATAGCTGACAGCTTTGCCCTCATGCTTTTCCAAGATTCCGATTTAGATTGCTGACTCTTGGAGGGCGGAGCATGAAAAACCGTACGGTTTTGCTTTATATGACGTTCGTTTTTCTGTCGAACTTCAGCACCATCTTGTATTTTCTGACGGTTTACCTTGAATTCGTCGGATTCTCGATGGTAGCGATCTCTAGCATGATGATTGCCTACCAAGTGAGCAAGTTCATCCTTGAAGTTCCCACTGGCTATATTGCTGATAGGTTTGGACGAAAGACCAGCGGTCTCGTTGGCGTCGTGGGAATGCTTGGATACTACGCCGCCCTGCTTCTCGTCCGTTCTCCTCTGCTTTTAATCGGCGCGTTTGCTCTCAAAGGTTTTGCCGTTGCATGTGTGAGCGGATCCATAGAAGCGATTTACATTGACAGCGTCTCTCAGGACCAGCTCGTAAGACTTAATGTCGTTGAGCGATTTGTTTTCTATGCCTCTTATGCCATCTCCGCTTGTGTGGGCGGTTTCATTTCGTCTGTCGGTGCATACCTCATTGGTCTTTCGGCAGATATCATCGCAATGGTGTTGACGTTGGTTGTCGTTGTCTGCATTCCTGAGATGCGAAGAGGGGACACTGCGGCAACACTTGAGCGTGGAATTAGCCCGAAGATGATCGGTGCCGCTATTGCGGGTAATAGCATTCTTCGGTCAGCGTTCATCATGGACTGTTCTCAGGCATTTGCCTTTGTCGCCCTGGAAGACTTTTTCTCACTGTTGCTTGCGGGTCGCGGCATGAATGCCGTCGCTTCGGGCGTGACCATTGCAATCCAGCTCCTTGCCTCCGCCTCCATAGGGTTTATTGTGCCCAGTGTGATTGCTCGTGTCGACAAGGGCCGTTTTGCGCGTATTTGCGGCATCATTCACTTAGCATTGACAGCTTTGTTTTTGATTCCCCTTACTCCGGCTAATTTGCTGCCCGTGTTCTATGTGCTGCAGGAGGTCGCTTACTCGTTATTTGCTCCAATTAAATACTCAATTTTTCAAAATGCTGCCGATTCTTCGATGCGCTGTTCACTGATTTCGGTACAAAGCCAGATGGTGGCGGTGGGTGCCATCCTATTCTATCTGTTTAATGCTGCGTTGAGCAGCATTGCGGGCATTCGGATCGTATTGCTTGTCGCGCTCGGGATCTCTTCTTTGGTGTATATCCCCGCGCTCTTTCGTCTTACAAGCCAAAGGACATGAGTATTCGGGCATCGATAACTTATATATCAACGCAATAAACCCGAGCGCGAGGGCGTTTGGGTTTATTATTGAAGCGTATGTAACCTGGCGGCGCCACACCGCCTGTTAGTAGGGAGACACATGAACGTTCTGGTCGTCAACGCAGGATCTTCGACCCTTAAGTATCAGGTCATCGATACCAAGTCCCACAAGGTGTCCGCAAAGGGCTCCTGCGAGCGCGTCTGCTTTACCGGCGGTACCTTCACCCACGCTGCCAACGGTTCCAAGAAGGTGACCGAGAACATCGAGTTCCCCGACCACAAGGTCGCCATCGAGGTCGTTCTGAAGGACCTCGAGGCCAACGGCGTCAAGATCGAGGGTATCGGCCACCGTATCGTTCAGGGCGGTTGGTACTTCGGCGATTCCTCCCTCGTCAATGCGGACGTTCTTGCCAAGATCCGCGAGGTCGCTCCGCTCGCCCCGCTGCACAACAACCCCGAGGCCAACGTTATCGAGTACTGCCTCGAGCAGTATCCCGACCTGCCCAACGTCACGGTCTACGACACCGCTTTCCACTTCAACATGCCCGAGGTCGCCAAGACCTACGCCCTGCCCAAGGACGTCTGCGACAAGCTGCACATCCGTAAGTACGGCGCCCACGGCACCAGCTACCGCTATATCTCCAAGAAGGTTGCCGAGATGACCAACGGCGAGGCTCGCAAGGTCGTCGTGTGCCACATCGGTTCCGGCGCTTCCCTGTGTGCCATCGAGGACGGCAAGTGCATGGACACCACCATGGGCTTGACGCCGCTCGACGGTGTCATGATGGGCACCCGCTGCGGCTCCATCGACCCGGCTACCGTGTGCTACCTGCAGCGCGAGGGCGGCTACACCTTCGACGAGGTCGACGAGATGATGAACAAGAAGTCCGGCCTTTTGGCTGTGACCGGCGGCAAGACCAACGATTGCCGCAACGTCGAGGAGCTCGCCGCCGCTGGCGACCCCGAGGCCCAGCTCGCCTTCGATATGTTTGTCTACAAGATTGCCGCCAAGGCCGCCGAGATGGCCACTTCCATGTGCGGCATGGACACCCTGGTCTTTACCGCCGGCATCGGCGAGCACGCTCCGGCCGTTCGCGCTGGCGTGGCCGACCGTCTGGCCTTTATGGGCGTCAAGATGGACCATGCCCGCAACGCCCTGCGCGGCGACGGCGCTTGGTGCCTGTCCGCCAAGGATTCCAAGGTCAAGATCTTCGTCATCCCCACGGATGAGGAGTTCATGATCGCTTCCGACGTCGAGCGCATCGTCAACGGCAAGTAATTGCAAGAGGGGAGGGGCTGGACGACCAAGTGCCGTTCAGCCCCTCTTTTGCGCTCGTTTGGCGATATGTCTGATAGCTATTTATCAAGATGTGATAACTTCTTATTAAAATGCGGTCGCCTTAAGAGGTCTGCGTCGACCGTATTGCACTGCAAAGGAGTCTCATGAACGTACTTGTTGTCAACGCCGGCAGCTCAAGCCTTAAATATCAGCTTTTGGATACTGATACCCGCGAGGTTTTCGCCAAGGGTAATTGCGAGCGTATCGGCTCGGAGATGGGCATCTTTGGCCACTCCGAGAACGGTGGTGCCAAGCAGACCGAGGAGGTTCCCTTCCCCGATCATCGCTCTGCTATCGCTCGCGTGCTCGATGAGCTCGAGAAGACCGACTTTACGATTGATGGCATCGGCCACCGTATCGTTCAGGGTGGCTGGCACTTCGATGATTCCGCGGTCGTCGACGATGAGGTCATGGCTAAGATCCTTGAGGTGGCCCCGCTTGCCCCGCTGCACAATTACGGCGAGGCCGCGGCGATTGAGTATTGCCGTGAGAAGTATCCGGAGCTGCCCAACGTGGCTGTCTTCGACACCTCGTTCCACATGACCATGCCCGAGGTCGCCTACACCTACGCGCTGCCCAAGGACGTGTGTGACAAGTACCACGTGCGCAAGTACGGTGCGCACGGTACGAGCCACCGTTACGAGTGGATGATGGCCAAGGAGATCCTGGGCTCGCGCTGCCACCGCCTGCTCTCGTGCCATTTGGGCAACGGCGCCTCGCTTGCCGCTATCGAGGACGGCGTCTGCCGCGATACCACGATGGGCCTCACACCGCTTGACGGTCTGATGATGGGTACTCGCTGTGGTTCCATCGACCCGGCTACCGTGTGCTACCTGCAGCGCGAGGGCGGCTACAGCTACCAGGAAGTCGACGACATGATGAACAAGCAGTCCGGTCTGCTTGCCATCTCGGGCATCTCCAATGACGCCCGTGACATTCGTACGCGCGCCTCTGAGGGTGACGAGCGCTGCCTGCTCGCCTTCGATATGTTCGCCTACAAGGCCATGCAGCAGGCCGGGTCCATGATTGCCTCCATGGCGGGCGTGGATACCATTACCTTTACCGCCGGCATCGGCGAGAATGACTGGTCGATCCGCAAGGCTTTCTGCGACTGCTTTGAGTGGCTGGGCGTGCGCATCGACAACAACAAGAACCGCGAGGCCGTGGGTAACGGCCCGCAGGTCATCAGCGCGGCCGGTTCCGCCGTCACGGTCATGGTCATCCCCACCGACGAGGAATACATGATCGCCCACGACGTCGAGCGCCTGACCGCGAACAACTAACGCGCGCAGTTGCAAGTAAACGAAAGGCCTCCAGAGCAACAGCTCCGGAGGCCTTTTTTCTGGCAGGTGGACGGTGGAAACTCCATCCCATTTTGAGCGCAAATTCTGGGACACGCTTTCCGGTTGAGGCGCGTTGCGGAAAGTGCGACCCACAAAAGAGCAAAATTCCGTCCCGCAGTTTCCCAAACAGCCCCCAAGCGGAAGCTACATCCCACAATCCGCCTCCAAACCGGGACACACTTTCCGGTGGGCCAGACATCAGGCCGCAGCTAACATTTCGGTCCTAAAGTGATCACCGCCAGCAATGCCTGCGCTCCCAGCGACGGCACCCATCCATTCAGATTCTCAGCTCCAGCTCGTAGCCAAACCGCCGTCCACTCCGGATGCCCTGAATGCTACGTGGCAGTAGAAGGCCGTACGGGCTAACCCCTGAAAACATTCCGCAGACCAGAAACGCCCCCGTTCGTAGCTCCGAAGGAGCAGAACGGGGGCGTTTCATTGGTCGAGGACGTTTTCAGGGGTTAGCCCGTACGGCCTTCGGGCGAGTGCGTACGCTACTCAGCCATCTGAGCCTGGACGGCGGTGATGGCCACGACACCCACGATGTCGTCGGCAGAACAGCCGCGCGACAGGTCGTTGACCGGCTTGGCGATGCCCTGCAGGATGGGGCCGTAGGCGTCAGCGCCAGCGAAGCGCTGGACCAGCTTGTAGCCGATGTTGCCTGCCTCTAGGTCGGGGAACACGAGCACGTTGGCCTTACCGGCGACGGAGGAGCCGGGAGCCTTGAGCTGGGCGACGGTGGGGACGATAGCGGCATCGAGCTGCAGGTCGCCATCGATGGCGAGCTCGGGAGCCTTCTCCTTGCAGAACTTCACGGCCTCCTGGACCTTCTTGGCGACCTCGCCACCGGCGGAGCCCATGGTGGAGTAGGAGAGCATGGCAACGTGCGGCTCAACGTTGCCCATGAAGGTGGACCAGGAGTGAGCGGAGGCGATGGCGATCTCGGAGAGCTCGTCGGAGGACGGGTTGATGTTGAGGCCGCAGTCGGCGAAGATCAGCGTGCCGTCGGTACCGAACTTCGGGGTGTCGGTGCACATCACGAAGAAGGCCGAGACCAGCTTGGTGCCCGGGGCGGTCTTGAGGATCTGCAGCGCGGGGCGCAGAGTGTCGGCGGTGGAGTGGCAGGCGCCGGAGACCAGGCCGTCGGCGTCGCCCATCTTGACCATCATGGTGCCAAAGTAGGTGGCGTCCATCACCTGGGCGCGAGCCTGCTCGATGGTGACGCCCTTCTTGGCGCGGAGCTCGGCAAACTTCTGCGCGTACTCCTCGTGCTTCTCGGAATTGCGCGGGTCGATGACGGTGGCGCCGGGAACGTCGATCTCGTCGGGGTTGCCCAGGATGACGATCTTTGCCAGACCCTCCTCGATGATCTTGGTGGCCGCGACGATGGTGCGCGGGTCCTCGCCCTCGGGCAGGACGATCGTCTTAAGGTCGGCCTTGGCGGCAGACTTCATACGGTTTAGGAAATCGCTCATGTTACTCCTTACAAGCGTTTCGCTAAGCTCCAGGCGCCCGGCTGCACACGAATAAACCCGCTGCTAGCGGGTTTACCTTTCAATAATGTACGCCGTGGTGCTTGAGCTTTCCTTGTGTGGCAAGCTCATTATAGGACGCATTAGCGCTATAATCGCTCTGATAAATATGTCTCGAAGAATGTTCGAGAAAAGCCCAGCTAACGAGCCCGTGGCTTTTGACAAGGAGTATCGATGCAGATTACCTCAGGCCTGCCTGAAGGCTTTAATGCCGGTGCGTACGACATGATCGTCGTCGGCGCCGGTTATGCCGGTGCCGTTTGCGCCCGCCGTCTTGCCGAAACCATCGGCTATCGTGTTGCCGTTTTGGAGCGCCGTAGTCACATTGCGGGCAATGCCTTCGACTGCACTGACGAGGCGGGAATCCTGGTCCACGAGTATGGTCCGCATATCTATCATACCTTTAACGAGCGCGTGCATAACTTCCTGTCGCGCTTTACCAAGTGGACGGACTACCAGCACAAGGTGCTCGCCAACATTAACGGTACCCTTATGCCCGTGCCCTTTAACCATGCGAGCCTTAAGCTTGCCTTTGGCGATGAGCGCGGCGAGGAACTGTATCAGAAGCTCGTGGAGACCTTTGGCAAGGACGTCAAGGTACCCATTATGGAGCTGCGCAAGAAGAATGACCCGGATCTTGCCGAGGTCGCCGATTATGTCTATGAGAACGTCTTTTTGCATTACACCATGAAGCAGTGGGGTCAGACGCCCGACCAGATCGATCCCTCGATCACCGGCCGCGTTCCCGTCTTTGTGGGCGATGACGATCGCTACTTCCCGCAGGCTCCTTTCCAGGGCATGCCGCAGGACGGCTATACCGCTCTGTTCGAGCATATGCTCGATCACGATCTGATCGACGTATTCTGTGACGTAGACGCCCGTGACCTCTTTGAAATCGACGAGACAACCGTCAAGATCGACGGCAAGGTCTATGGCGGCGAGATCGTCTATACCGGTCCACTCGACGAGCTGTTCAACCTCGACCTGGGCGCGCTACCGTACCGCACGCTCGATATGAAGTTCGAGACGCTCGATATGGATCAATTCCAGCCCGTGGGCACCGTCAACTACACCACGAGCGAGGACTATACGCGCATCACCGAGTTCAAGAACATGACCGGTCAGGTTTTGCCCGGCAAGACCACCATCATGAAGGAGTACTCCAAGGCCTATACGCCCGGCTCGGGCGAGACGCCGTACTACGCTATCCTGGAGCCCGAGAACCGTGAACTCTACGAGCGCTATCTTGAGCGCGTCCAGAACCTGACGAACTTCCACCCGGTGGGTCGTCTGGCCGAGTATCGTTACTACGATATGGACGCCGTGACCAATTCCGCCCTCGATCTTTCGGATGAGATTATCGCCTGCCATGCATAAAGTCATAACATTCGGTATTCCCTCGTATAACGCCGCCAAGGACATGGACCATTGCATCACCTCCATCTTGGAGGGGAGCAATTACGCCACCGATATCGAGATTATCGTGGTGGACGACGGCTCCAAGGACGAGACGGCCGCCAAGGCCGACGAGTGGGAGGCCCGTTATCCTGGAATCATCCGCGCGGTGCACCAGGAGAATGGCGGCCACGGTATCGCCGTCCTCTCGGGCCTGCGCGAGGCGCATGGTACGTACTACAAGGTCGTTGACTCGGACGACTGGCTCGACGGTGCGGCGCTTTCGACCATGCTGTCGATTCTGCGTGGCTTTGAGGAGCGCGACCAGCGCGTCGACCTGTTTATCTCGAACTACGTGTACGAGAAGGTTTACGAGGGCACGCATACCGCTATTGGCTACAAGTTTGCCCTGCCGCGCAAAAAGATTTTCTCTTGGGACCAGATCGGACACTTCCGTCCCGATCAGAACCTGCTCATGCACAGCCTGTGCTATCGCACCGATGTGCTGCGCGAGTCCAATCTGCCTATGCCGGCACACACGTTCTACGTGGATAACATCTACGCATACGTGCCGCTGCCGCGCTGCAAGACCATGTACTACGCCGACATCGACCTCTATCGCTACTTTATTGGTCGCGAGGGCCAGAGCGTCAATGAGGCCACGATGGTCAAGCGCCTGGGTCAGCAGTTCCGCGTAACGCGTATCATGATGGAATCGTTCCACCTGTACCAGGACGTTGAGTCTTCGCGTCTGCGTTCGTACATGATGGGCTACTTCACCATGATGATGGCGATTTGCTCGGTGCTCACCAAGCTTTCCGAGGAAGATTGTGCCGATGAGCGCCTGAAGACGCTGTGGAAGGACCTGAAGGAGTACGACGAGCGCATGTATCGTCGCGCTCGCTACGGCGTGGTCGGATTCTTTACCAACCTGCGTGGACGGGCCGGAGACAAAACCACACTCGGCCTATACCATCTTGCCTCAAAGATCTTCAAATTCAACTAACTGTTGAGTAATCGCTGCTGATAGGTTGACTGGGCCCCTTGGCCTTTAGTTTGATACTGCGAACAGTCCTGCTCGCACGGAAAGCACATTAAGTGCTTTCCGGCTCGTGCGGAACTTGTATCAAACTAAAGGCCAAGGGGCCTTTGCTATAAGAATCGATTGTCAGGCTGCCTGAATTTGAAGATCTTCGACGCGCGGTACACAGGGGCCTGGGCTGAAAAGAATTTGGTTGGTAGTCGGTCGGAGACGGGCGGGCGTTGCGTTTGTCGCGAGTTCCGCATGCAAAGAAGGCCACTTAATGTGGCCTTCGTCTTGCATAGGACTGTAGAGCAGCAAACGTAACGCCCGCCCGCCTCCGACCGACGGTCGAGTGGATTACTTTGCGGCGCCGGGGATGCCGTGGGAGGTTTTGGCGTTTTTTGCTCCGTTCACGATGGCGGTCTGTAGGGCCCTTACGGCGAGCATACCCAGCAGGTCCAGGGGCACGGCGGCGCTTGTCTGAGCGTCTAGTTTGCCGCTGGCGAGGGTGTAGATGGTGTCGCCATCGTTGGTGGTGTGTGTGGGGCGGATGGCGTGCGCATAGGCGTCTGCTGCCATCTGGGAGACCTTGGTGGCCTGAGCCTTGGTGAGCTCCACGTTGGTGACGATGCAGCTGATGGTGGTGTTGGTGCGGTCGAGCGGCATTTGCATAGAACCGGCGGCGGCAAAGGCTGCGAGCTCCATGTCGACGATTTGGTCGCTATCTGCTGCAGCGCGCATACCAGCGACCCATTCGCCGGTGAAGGGGTCGACGACATTGCCGCAGGCGTTGACCGAGACCACGGTACCCACCTTAACAGGGCCGAGTGCCACGGCGGCAGCGCCAAGGCCGGCCTTCATGCAGGTGGCGGGGCCCATGAGCTTGCCCACGGTGGCACCGGTGCCGGCGCCTACATTGCCCTGCTCGAGCGTGGTGGGGGTGTTGTCGAGCGCCTCGCGCACGGCGGAGATGCCAGCCTCAATGTCGGGGCGTACGGTGGGGTCGCCAAAGGCGAGGTCGAAGATGCAGCTGGAGCACACGATGGGCACCTGCGTGGGGCCGACGGGAAGGCCGATGCCGCGGCTCTCGAGCTCGCGGGCGACGCCACTTGCGGCCTCCAGACCAAAGGCCGATCCACCCGAAAGGCAGACGGCGTGGACCTTGTCCACGGTGTTCTCGGGACGCAGCAGGTCGGTCTCGCGCGATGCCGGGGCACCGCCGCGAACGTCAACACCGCCGGTGGCGCCCTCGGGTGCCACGATTACGGTGCAGCCGGTGCCGGCCTCCTCGTCCGTATAGTTGCCAAAGCAAAAGCCATCGACATCGCAAACGTCAATGGCTTCAAGCAGTGTATCCATGTTTTACTCCTATCGGTTTTCCGCCGGGCCTTATGCCCGGTCGGGATCCGTACGGTACGCCGAAATTGTAGGCGCTGGGGGATACCCAGCGCCAGATGCAATTACGATAGTTTTTGAATCGCGCGCGCGACGCGTGCGATGGGCAGGCCCACCACGTTGTAGAAGTCGCCCGCAATATCATGCACGAGCATGCGCCCGCCGACGCCCTGGATGCCGTAGGCGCCGGCTTTGTCCATGGGCTCACCTGAGGCGACGTAGCGCTCAATCTGCTCGTCGGTGAGCTCATAGAACGTCACGTCGGTCACATCGACAAAGGACAGGCTCTCGGCGGCGTGCGGGGCTGTGTCGTCTCCGGCTCTAACGATGCAGACGCCGGTTGCGACCTGGTGTGTGCGCCCCGAGAGCTCGTGGAGCATGGTGCGGGCTTCGTCCTCGTTTGCCGGCTTACCCAAAATCTTGCCATCGAAGGTGACGATGGTGTCGGCCGCGATGGTCAGCTCATTGGGCTCAGCGTGCTCGGCGGCAACGGCGGCAGCCTTAGCGCGAGCTAAGCGCTCGACAAGCGTAAGCGGGGCCTCGTCATCAAAAGGAGTCTCATCGATGTCAGCGGGAATGACGCAGATGTCGTAGCCCGCTTCGCGCATCAACTCGATGCGGCGCGGTGATTGCGAAGCCAAAATCATAGCTGAATGCCCTCGGCAACCTTCTCGACAGCCTTGTCGCCGGCGAGCGTACGCAGCAGCTCAAGCGCAAAGGGGAGCGACTGGGCCATGCCGCTGGCGGTGATGATGTTGCCGTCGTGCGTGACCTTGTCGCCGGTATAGGCGCCCTCGGGGAAGCTCTTCTCGAAGCCGGGGAAGCACGTGGCGTGGCGCCCCTTGAGCAGGTCAAGCTCGCCCAGGATAAACGGGGCGGCGCAGATGGCGGCAACATGCTTGGTCGCGGCGAAGTCGCAGACTACGTCGCAGACGCGCTGGTCGGCGCGCAGGTTGGTGGCACCGGGCAGACCGCCGGGCAGCACGACGCAGTCATACTCGTCAAAGTTAATCTCGTCAAAGAGTGCATCGCAAGTTACGGGAATCTGCAGCGAGCTTACGACCTCGCGCGTGGGCATGATCGAGACGAGCGTGGCGCGCACGCCGCCGCGACGCATGACATCGACCATGGTCAGGCATTCAATCGTTTCAAAGCCATCGGCGGCAAGAACGGCAACGCTGGGCATAAGGGTTCCTTTCGTAGGGCGGCATACAATCAGCCGTCTTATACCCCGAAGACCCCCGCTTGCCACGCTCGATTTCCCAATGATTTTTCTGAGCAATGATTAAGTGGCTAGTTGCGCCTGAGGTGGACGACCGTTTCGCAGTGGAAGGTCTGTGGGAACAGGTCGACCGGCGTGATCTTGACGGGGGAGAAGGTGCCCTCCTCGACAAAGCGCTTGAGGTCGCGGGCCAGAGTCGCCGGGTCGCAGCTCACGTAGGCGACATCGCGGGCACTCGTGCTCGCGATGAGGTCGATGGCCTCGGGCGCCAATCCTGCGCGCGGCGGATCGACTACCAGGACATCGGCGTCCTGATCGGGGAACTCGCGCACCGCGTCGCCGCCGATGACGTCGACGTTATCGAGCTTGTTGATCTCCAGGTTACGGCGCAGGTCGCGCACGGCCGGGCCATAGGCCTCGACGGCGGCGACAAAGTCGCAGCGGCGGGCGAGCGGCAGGGTAAAGGTGCCGGCGCCGCAGTACAGGTCCACGGCAAGCTCGTCTTCCTGCGGGTCGAGCGCTTCCATGACAAGCTCGATCAAAATCTCGGCACCCTTGGTGTTGACCTGGAAAAACGACGGGGCAGACAAGCGCATCTGACCCTCGGCGATATTCTCGGTCCATGAGCCCTCTCCGGCGAGCATTTCGACCTTGGAGACACGGCGGGCCTTCTTCTCGCCCTTGCTCATCACGCGCACGATGCTCGTGGGATGAACGGCGTCCGCCAGCACGCGCGAGACCTGCGAGCGCGGGAAGGAACCCGTGGGCGTCCAGAGTGCGACCTCGAGTGCCTTGGTGCGGCGCGATGCGCGAATGCCCACGCGCTCCAGGCCCAAGTCGTGGCTGCCGCTTAGATAGTTGAGTGCGCCGACGACCGATTTGAGCGCCTTCGGGAAGCGCTTGTCGAACAGCGGGCACGCATCGACGGTCACGATTTTGCTGGGGTCGACACCGTGCATGCCAAGGCGCACGCGACCGTTGACGACAGTCGGTTCGAGCTCGATTTTATTGCGGTAGCCCCAGTCGTCCTTGGTGTGGCAGATGGGCTGTACCAACTCATCTGTCTGCTCAGGAGCGAACTTGCCGATGCGCTCGAGTGTGGAGCGCAGGTTTTGCTCTTTGGCGGCGAGCTGTGCCGTGCGCGAGAGATTGCCCCACGAGCAGCCGCCGCAGATGCCCACGAAGGGGCAGGGAGGCTGAATGCGATCGGGGCTTGGCTCCAGAATCTCGGTGGTGCGGGCGCGCATGAACGACTTGCCGTCCTGTACGACCTCGGCCTCGACGGTGTCGCCTGCCACGGCACCCTGCACAAAGACGGCCTTGCCGTTGTCGGCGTGCGCCAGCCCGTCGGCGCCGTAGGTCATCGATTCTATAGTGAGCTTCATATTCCTGCCTGTCATTCGCGTTGTTGTTCGCACCATGGTAGCAGGGAAAAGCGCCCCGCATCCGAGGCTTTCCTCAAATACGGGGCGCTTCTACAAACCGCTTCTACAAACGACTATTTCGTCTTGCCGGTAATGAGCGTCTTAAGACCCAGGCCGATCAGGCCCAGGCCCATGCGCACGCGACCGGGGCGATGGCGCTCGATGGCCTTAGTCTTGCCGGCGGGCTTATCGCGACAGGCGCTCGTCTCGGGTGCGGGCTTGGTGACCTGCGGCTCGGGCTGAGGTGCGGGCTCGGGCTCAATGACGGTCGCCTGGACCTTCTGAACCGCGGGTGTGGCCGGCTGCGGCTCAGGAGCAGGGGCGGGCTTTGTCTCGGCGGCGGGCACCGGAGTCGCGACTGCGGGCTCGGGCGCTTTCTCCACGGCGGGCTCTGCGGCCGCCTCGGGCTCATTCACCGGGGGAGCGGCAACCGCTTCCGGTTTGGCAACTGCCCCATGTTCAACCTCGGCCTGAATAGCTTCTTCGGCCACACGTTCCTTCTCCTGTGCGCGCTGTTGCGCAGTGGCCTCGGCGTTGCGATAGGCTCGCTCTAGCAGGGCTTCCTGCGAGTTGAAGGGTTTCTCGCCCTCTGCACGCTCCACGGGGACCCAGGTGCCGTCGCTCGTGAGGCTGCGGGCCTTTACGTTGTCGCGCAGCTGCATGCCCATGTACTCGTGTACCAGGGCGCGGCAGGTGGGGTCGAGCACGGGGAAGGCGATCTCCACACGGTGCTCGGTGTTGCGCGTCATCATGTCGGCCGAGCTCAGATAGATCATGTCCGAGTCCACGCCAAAGGCGTAAACACGGGCGTGCTCCAAAAAGCGTCCGACGATGGAGCGGACATGTACGTTCTCGGTCTTACCCGGAACACCGGGCTTAAGGCACGAGATGCCGCGGATGATCATTTCCACGCGGACTCCTGCACACGATGCCTCGGCGATTTTGTCGATGACCTCGCGGTCAGTGAGCGAGTTGAGCTTAAAGAACACACGGGCGGGCTCGCCAGCGAGGGCGCGCTGGATCTCGCGGTCAAGCCCGCGCATGATGAGCGGCTTCAGGCCGACCGGCGCCACGCCCAGGAATCGGTAATCGCCGCGAAGGTTGCCCAGCGACAGGTTGCGGAAGAACAAGTTGGCGTCCTCGCCGATGCCGGGATGGGCGGTCATGAGCATAAAGTCGCTGTAGAGTTTGGCCGTCTTCTCGTTAAAGTTGCCGGTGCCCAACAGCGTGAGGCGGGTGAGCGCCATACCCTCACGATAGGTGAGCTGGCAGATCTTTGAGTGGCATTTAAAGCCCTCGGAGCCATAGATAACGGTGCAGCCCGCTTCTTCCAGGCGCTCGGCCCAC
Source organism: Collinsella sp. BIOML-A6 (assembly GCF_009875845.1). Lineage (NCBI taxonomy): Bacteria > Bacillati > Actinomycetota > Coriobacteriia > Coriobacteriales > Coriobacteriaceae > Collinsella > Collinsella sp. BIOML-A6. The sequence continues at coordinate 8,623 of NZ_WWSL01000001.1, read as the reverse complement.
TCGATGTTGTTCTGCTCGTCGAAGCGCGCGCGGAGCTCCATGAGCACCGTGACCTCTTTGCCGTTCTCGGCGGCATCGATCAGCGACTCGCACAGGCGGCTCTGCTTGGCCACGCGGTAGAGCGTGATGCGCAACGAGATGCACTCGGGGTCATAGGCGGCCTCGTGCACCAGGTCCAAGAACGGATTCATGGCCTCATAGGGATAAAAGAGCAGCTTGTCGTGCTGCAGCACCTGCTCGCGGATGGAGCGGGTCATGTCGATGTTGGGGTTGGGCTGCGGCTTAAACGGCGTAAAGAGCAGCTCGTTGCGCAGATGCTCGGGAATCTTGCCCTCAATGCCAAAGACGTAGCCTAGGTCGAGCGGAATATCGCAGGTAAAGACAGAGCGGCGCGAAAGCTCGAGCGCCTTGCGGATGGTCTTGAGCGTCGCCTTCTCGAGCGACCCCGAGACCGCGAGCACGACCGGCTGCAGACGCAGGCGCTTCTTGAGAATGCGCTTCATGTGCTGGCGGTAGTCCTCTTCCTCTTCGACGCCCTCGCCGTCCGGATCGATGTCGGCGTTGCGGGTGACGCGGATGAGCGCGCGATCCAGCGGCTTATAAGAGCCAAAGCAGCTATCCAGGCAGGCGAGGATGACGTCCTCGAGCAAGATGTAGGAGTAGGTGCCGGTGGGCGAGGGGATCTCGACCACGCGGTTCATCGAGGCGGGAATCTCGATAAGGCCCAGCAAGCTCTCCTCGTCGGTGACGCCGTCCAGGCCGCAAGCCAGGTAGAGCGCACCGTTGCGCAAGTTGGGGAAGGGGTGGCGCGGGTCGATCACCAACGGCGAGATGACCGGCGACACGTAGGCCTGGAAGTAACGGGCTACAAAGGTGCGCTCCTCGGGCGTAAGCGAATCGATGCGGGCGCGGTGAACGCCCAGGGTGTCGAGCTTGCCCTCGATGCTCTTGAAGATGGACTCCCATCGGGTAAGGAGCCCGGGCATTTCGGCCATGACAGCATCGACCTGTTCGGAGGCGGTCATATTGCTCTTGTTGTCGACAGGCTGTATTTTGAGCTCTGCCAGATCGGACAGGCCGCCCACGCGCACCATGAGAAATTCGTCGAGGTTAGACTCGAAAATCGATACGAACTTTAGACGCTCGAACAGCGGAACGGTCTCATCGAAAGCTTCGTCGAGCACGCGGTTGTCAAAGCGCAGCCAGCTGAGCTCTCGGTTTTGCGTGTACGAGAAGTCCCGCGGCGGTTTGCGCAGCTTTGCGGCGGCTTGCTTCTTTTCGATTTTGCTCGGCATATGCATCTGTCCGTTCAGTCCCCACAGGGGACGGTAGCCTAACACTATTCACTATTGTCTCAATTTAGTCGACCTATGGCACGGACGTATCGCGTGAACGGTATCTTTACCTATTTCTTACGCTGACAAGCCATAGAGCTGACGCCCGTCGCGTTGTGAAAAACGGTCTATATCCTCATTCAACTGGTGAGCATATGTGAATAAGAATGATAGGTAGCTGAATATCATCGAATACAGACAGTAACACGAACAAGCGTCATTTATATACATAAAACCGTTGTAGATATGCAATTCTTAATCGAAAGATTGGAGTTGTCATTGCGAATGATTTTTGAGAAAAAAGAGCGTTTACCTTAGAAAAGCTACTTTAGAACGCCGAAGTACATCATGGGGGAATCACATGTGATATACCGTTCATCGTACTTTGTTGACCGTTCGGGGGCGAGGTGGAATTGCGAGTTGAATTTGGATATAACTAGAGCTGTCAGCAAGCAGTGCCCGTTACGGAGGGGCGCTGAGAGATTCGGCCAGTAAGGCCCGAAAGAAAGGTAGGAGGCCATGACGAAAGGTCTGCACGTGCCTTCCGAGATCGGCAAGCTCAGGAAGGTCTGCCTGCACCGTCCCGGCGACGAGCTCCTCAACCTGCCGCCCGACGAGCTCGAGCGGCTCCTGTTCGACGACGTCCCGTTCCTGGAGGTCGCGCAGCAGGAGCACGACACCTTCGCCCAGATCCTGAGGGACCAGGGCGTGGAGGTCCTCTACCTCGAGAACCTCGTCGCCGAGGTGTTCGACCAGGTCCCCGGCGCCCGCGCCGAGTTCACCGACCAGTACATCGCCGAGGCCGGCATCCGCGGCCAGCACATGCCGCAGGTCGTCCGCGAGAAGCTGGACTCCATCGAGGACAACCTCGAGTTCGTCAAGAAGACCATGGCCGGCATGACCAAGGCCGAGATCGAGCTGCCCCTCACGGCGTCCACGACCCTCGACTCCCTGGTCAACTCCGAGTCCGAGTCCGACCTGATCATCGACCCGATGCCCAACCTCTACTTCACCCGCGACCCGTTCGCGGTCGTCGGCGAGGGCGTCAACCTCAACCGCATGTACTCGGTCACCCGCAACCGCGAGACCCTGTACGGCAAGTACGTCTTCAAGCACCACCCCGACTACAGGGACGTCTCCCTGTACTTCCGCCGCGACTGCCAGTTCCACACCGAGGGCGGCGACGTGCTGAACATCAACGAGAAGACCCTCGCCGTCGGCATCTCCCAGCGCACCCAGGCCGCCGCGATCGACGTCATGGCCCAGAACATCTTCTGGAACTCCGACTCCAGGGTCGAGCGCATCCTGGCCTTCGACATCCCGGTCTCGCGCGCCTTCATGCACCTCGACACGGTCTTCACCCAGATCGACGTCGACAAGTTCACGATCCACCCCGCCATCATGGGCACCCTGCGCGTCTACGAGCTGACCGCCGGCAAGAACCCGGGCGACGTGAACATCCGCCTGATCGAGGACACCCTCGAGCACGTCCTGGAGGACGCCACCGGCGTCGACCAGGTCAAGCTGATCCCCTGCGGCGGCGGCGACCCGATCGCGGCCTCCCGCGAGCAGTGGAACGACGGCTCCAACACCCTGTGCGTCGAGCCCGGCAAGATCTGCGTCTACGCCCGCAACACCGTCACCAACGACGTGCTGTACAAGGAGGGCCTGGACCTCCTCGTCGTGCCCTCCGCCGAGCTCTCCCGCGGCCGCGGCGGCCCGCGCTGCATGAGCATGCCCTTCTGGCGCGAGGACCTCTAAGGTCTTCAAGGACCCCTACAGGTCTTACTACATACATCTAGCTGCCATTAGATGTCTCCCGTTGGGGCGGTGCGGATATTCGCACCGCCCCAATCTTGTTTGAGGAACGTCAACACGATTGGATGACTGCTTTTGCAAGGAGTTTGGCCATGGACATCAAGACAATCGGCGTTAAGGAGTAGCTCAACGTTTGGGAGAAGAGCGCTACGAGGGATATCATCTCGTCGACGATCTCGCCGCTTACCATGGGTGAGCTGCGCGTGCTCGACGAGCAGGACGGCGCCACGTTCTATGAGCGCCTGGACCGCGAGTAGATGAACTACGGCTGGATCGAGGGTTCGCCCGACTTTAAGGCAGAAGTCGCCAAGCTCTATCGCCGCGAGGTCAACCCCGACCATATCCTGCAGACCAACGGCTGTACGGGTGCGAACCTCAACGCCACATGGCCGTGGGTGAGCCCGGCGACCATGTGATTGCCGAGTGGCCTACCTATGCGCCGCTCTACGAGATTCCGCGTACGCTGGGTGCCGAGGTCGAGTACTGGGAGCTTCGCGAGGGCCTGAGGCTTTTGGGCGAGGCACTGGCGGAGTTCGATCGCTAGGATTCCGACGTCTCTCAAAGCCGCTCAAATCTGTCTAAGATTATCGATAACAGACCCGTTTCCCATGAGGGGAGCGGGTCTGTTTTTCTATACCGAGAAGTCAAGTTGTTACAAATGAGGCCGTAAGGCGAGCCGGTATCCGTTGGGCCTTATACTGAGCTTCCGGTGAACGGTACCAAGCGTCTGGTAAACGGTGATATACATACCAGAAATGAATAGGACAAACTTTTTTCTGAATAAAAATGAAAATGGTTGATACGTGGTATGAATCGCTAATTCTATTCATATCTTTAGTGAAAATATGCAATTTGAGGGTGGTTTAGAAAGATAAGTTTCAATCAATTATCAGATTGGAAAAGCGTTTAAGCACGTAAATACACTTTATTATGTCGAAGTGTGCCATGCGTGAAGTATATGTGTATGCCGTTCACCCCCTATAAAAAACCGTTCGGGGGCGAGGTGGAAGTATGAGCTAATTTTGGATATAAATATATCGTCAGCAATAACGCCTCACACGGAGGGGCGCTAACGAATCGGCCAGCAAGGCCCGAAAGAAAGGTAGGAGGCCATGACGAAAGGTCTGCACGTGCCTTCCGAGATCGGCAAGCTCAGGAAGGTCTGCCTGCACCGTCCCGGCGACGAGCTCCTCAACCTGCCGCCCGACGAGCTCGAGCGGCTCCTGTTCGACGACGTCCCGTTCCTGGAGGTCGCGCAGCAGGAGCACGACACCTTCGCCCAGATCCTGAGGGACCAGGGCGTGGAGGTCCTCTACCTCGAGAACCTCGTCGCCGAGGTGTTCGACCAGGTCCCCGGCGCCCGCGCCGAGTTCACCGACCAGTACATCGCCGAGGCCGGCATCCGCGGCCAGCACATGCCGCAGGTCGTCCGCGAGAAGCTGGACTCCATCGAGGACAACCTCGAGTTCGTCAAGAAGACCATGGCCGGCATGACCAAGGCCGAGATCGAGCTGCCCCTCACGGCGTCCACGACCCTCGACTCCCTGGTCAACTCCGAGTCCGAGTCCGACCTGATCATCGACCCGATGCCCAACCTCTACTTCACCCGCGACCCGTTCGCGGTCGTCGGCGAGGGCGTCAACCTCAACCGCATGTACTCGGTCACCCGCAACCGCGAGACCCTGTACGGCAAGTACGTCTTCAAGCACCACCCCGACTACAGGGACGTCTCCCTGTACTTCCGCCGCGACTGCCAGTTCCACACCGAGGGCGGCGACGTGCTGAACATCAACGAGAAGACCCTCGCCGTCGGCATCTCCCAGCGCACCCAGGCCGCCGCGATCGACGTCATGGCCCAGAACATCTTCTGGAACTCCGACTCCAGGGTCGAGCGCATCCTGGCCTTCGACATCCCGGTCTCGCGCGCCTTCATGCACCTCGACACGGTCTTCACCCAGATCGACGTCGACAAGTTCACGATCCACCCCGCCATCATGGGCACCCTGCGCGTCTACGAGCTGACCGCCGGCAAGAACCCGGGCGACGTGAACATCCGCCTGATCGAGGACACCCTCGAGCACGTCCTGGAGGACGCCACCGGCGTCGACCAGGTCAAGCTGATCCCCTGCGGCGGCGGCGACCCGATCGCGGCCTCCCGCGAGCAGTGGAACGACGGCTCCAACACCCTGTGCGTCGAGCCCGGCAAGATCTGCGTCTACGCCCGCAACACCGTCACCAACGACGTGCTGTACAAGGAGGGCCTGGACCTCCTCGTCGTGCCCTCCGCCGAGCTCTCCCGCGGCCGCGGCGGCCCGCGCTGCATGAGCATGCCCTTCTGGCGCGAGGACCTCTAAGTCTTTCCGTTTCCGGTGCGGTCCCCCTACAACCGCACCGGTTTCGCCCGTCAAACGGGCAACACTAATACTTACGTAATTCATTTCTTCGAAAGGAATCAAACCATGGGTGTTAACCTCTCCGGTCGTAGCTTCCTCAAGCTCCTCGACCTCACCACCGAGGAGATCGAGTACCTGCTCAAGCTCTCCAAGAACTTCAAGGACATGAAGCGCGCTGGCGTTCCGCACCGCTATCTCGAGGGCAAGAACATCGTTCTGCTCTTCCAGAAGACCTCCACTCGTACCCGCTGCGCCTTCGAGGTCGGCGGCATGGACCTGGGCATGGGCGTGACCTACCTCGATCCCGGTTCGTCGCAGATGGGCAAGAAGGAGTCCATCGAGGACACCGCTCGCGTTCTCGGCCGCATGTATGACGGCATCGAGTTCCGTGGCTTTGCCCAGGACGACGTCGAGGAGCTCGCCGCTAAGTCCGGCGTGCCCGTGTGGAACGGCCTGACCACCGAGTGGCACCCCACTCAGATGCTCGCCGACATTCTGACCGTCCAGGAGAACTTCAATTACGACATCAAGGGCAAGACCCTCGTCTTCATGGGCGACTGCAAGAACAACGTTGCTCGCTCCCTCATGGTCGTCTGCTCCAAGCTCGGTATGAACTTCGTGGCCTGTGGCCCCGAGGAGTGCATGCCCGCTGACGACGTCATCGAGGCCTGCAAGCCCATCGCCAAGGCCAACGGCTGCACCATCAAGCTCACCACCGACGTCAAGGACGGCGTCACCGGTGCCGACGTTATCTACACCGACGTGTGGGTCTCCATGGGCGAGCCCGACGAGGTCTGGGCCGAGCGCATCGCTCAGCTCACCCCGTATCGTGTTACCTCCGAGGTCATGGCTATGGCCAACCCGGGTGCCATCTTCCTGCACTGCCTGCCCAGCTTCCACGACACCAACACCACGATTGGCGCCGAGAAGTGCGAGCAGTTTGGCATCACCGAGCAGGAGGTCACCGACGAGGTCTTCGAGAGCCCCGCTTCCAAGGTCTTCGACGAGGCCGAGAACCGCATGCACACCATCAAGGCCGTCATGTACGCAACGCTCAAGTAAGAGCTCTAGCATCTCGCTCGGGGTGTATTGCTGCACACCCCGAGCGGCTTTGTCTGGTAAATATCTCGCTTTGGGCGGTGGGCACGGCACGGAAGATCCGCTTCGCGCGAGAAAGTGAAATGATTTATGAAGGGGGGATGAGAACCATGACTGAGACCGCTAAGAAAAAGCGCGGTATGCCTTCATCGTTCACCATTCTTCTAGCTCTGCTGGCAATTGTCGCAGTGATTACCGTTATCGTCTCCGGCGCGTCCGGCGGCGCGGTTACTGCAGCCCGCCTGAGCGATTTCTGCACCGCTCCGATTCTGGGCTTCGCTGACGCTTTGCCCGTCTGCCTCTTCGTTATGATCCTGGGCGGCTTCCTCGGCATGATGACCGAGACTGGCGCTCTGGACAACGGCATTGCCGTTCTGGTGCAGAAGCTTAAGGGCAACGAGATCATGCTCATTCCTGTCCTTATGTTCATCTTCTCCCTCGGCGGTACCACCTATGGTATGTGCGAGGAGACCGTTCCCTTCTACGCCCTGCTCGCCGCTACCATGATGGCCGCTGGCTTCGACCCTATGGTCGGCGCCGCCACCGTCCTGCTCGGTGCTGGCTGCGGCTGCCTCGGGTCCACGGTTAACCCGTTTGCCGTCGGCGCTGCCGTCGACGCCCTGACCGGCGTTGGCATTCAGGTCAACCAGACCATCATCATCGGCCTCGGTGCCGTCCTGTGGGTCGTCACCACCGCCATGTCCATCGTCTTCGTGATGAGCTACGCCAAGAAGGTCAAGGCCGACAAGGGCTCCACCATCCTGTCGATGCAGGAGCTTAAGGACGCCGAAGAGGCTCACGGCAAGGCTGCTTCCGAGGTTAACAAGGAGGTCAAGCTCACCGGTCGTCAGAAGGGTGTTCTGATCGCCTTCGCCTTCACCTTCGTCGTTATGATCGTCGGCTTCATCCCGCTGGCTGACCTCAACAAGGGCGTTGCCGACTTCTTCGACGCTGGCGCCGTCTACGACGCTGATGGTAACGCTGTCGTCCAGGGCTGGTCTGCCCTGATCACCGGTCTGCCTATTGGCCAGTGGTACTTCAACGAGGCTTCCACCTGGTTCTTCCTCATGGCTATCCTGATCGGTATCATCGGCGGCCTGTCCGAGAAGCAGATCGTTAACACCTTCATCGCCGGCGCTGCCGACATGATGTCCGTTGTTCTCGTCATCGCTCTCGCCCGTGGTATTTCCGTCCTCATGGCTAACACCGGTCTTGACAAGTATGTCCTTAACGCTGCCGCCAATGCCCTGGCTGGCCTGTCCGGTGTGATCTTCGCTCCCATGAGCTTCCTGGTCTACTTCGGCCTGTCCTTCCTGATCCCCTCGACCTCCGGTATGGCCACCGTCTCCATGCCCATCATGGGACCGCTGGCTGTTAAGCTCGGCTTCTCGCCCGAGGTCATGGTCATGATCTTCTCCGCTGCCATCGGTGTCGTGAACCTGTTCACCCCGACCTCCGGTGCCATCATGGGCGGTCTCGCTCTGGCCAAGATCGAGTGGACGACCTGGCTCAAGTTTGCCCTTAAGCTCATCGTCGCTCTCTCCGTCGTCTGTGCCATCATCCTGACCGTCGCCTGCGTGTTGATCTAAGTACCCAACGGGTGCCCCACGGAAACCTTGACGATCCTGTAAAGGATCACCTGGTCATCGTCTGTCCGGTGGGGTCAGCCTGCCGGTAGACTCCTACCTTTAGCCCCCTCCTGTTCCGTGCGCGGGAGGGGGCGACTTGCGTTCCGGCGTTTTGCCAAACGCCGGAACCGGTCGACGCTGCGCGCTGTCCGTCCTCTGCTTGCGGCGCTTTCTATTGCTGGTGCAGGGGGCGCATAGCCTACTCTGATGGGCTTTCGCTGACTTATGCTCAACCTGCGATGTTGCCGATGTTGGTGGAGGGGAAGTGCGTTGGGGGTGTTCCTATAGTTTTGTCAACTGGGAAATGCTCTCCGTGCGACAGAATCGCGGCATGCTGACGCCAAGCCATTAG